>NZ_JBJIAI010000010.1:0-237615 GCF_045311035.1 Mycobacterium sp. SMC-13 | reverse complement strand
CTCGACTACCGGCCTACCCCTGGTTCCCACCCGCCAATTCTACAATTAATCAACTAATTTACGGCGCAGGACACTAGTAGTCGGCTTCGGCGGCAAGGATCTCGGCGAGGAACGCATCGGGGCCGGGCGCCGCGAGCCGGGCCCGCACGTAGCGCCGGACGCGGTCCCGAACCGCTTCCGTCTCGCCGGCCGCGGCACCCACCGTCACGGTGGTGTCCGTCCAATCATGGCCCCACGCTTGGGTTTCGGTGGCCGGCAGCGGCAGGGTGGCGTTTCCGTCGATGTCGAGTGTGCCGTCGCCGGTGATCGAACCCGAGTCCAGGCGCACCGGGATTCCGTCCGCGGGACCGATGGTGGCCACGCGGATGTCGGCGACGACCGCACCGTCACGCGCCCGCACCGACCAGTCGATGGTGCCCTCGGCCGCATCGAAAGTCCGTGGTGGCACCGCGGTCCACGAGACCGATGCGACGCCGTTCGCGATGGCACCGTCGCCGCCGGCGCCGGGTTGCCCGGCCGCGAGCGCATAGTCGTCCTGCCGCGGCGGTCCCTGGCCCGCAAGGACTTCCGACCAGTCCCCGAGCCCCGATTCGTCGGCGAGTCCGACGCAGCTGCGGACGAGGTCGAGAATCCGGGGATCCCCGGCGGCCGTCGTCCTCGCCAGGGCCTCGCGATGCGGTGCCAGGAGCCCGGCGATATCCGAATCCAGGGTGTCCTCGGAGAAATAGTCCTGCAGCGCCGCCGTCGCGAGCGCCACCTCGGCGTCCAGCACGGCGGCGTCCAGCGGGCCGATGCCGTCGCGGGCACTGGCCGGCCACCACCGCCGTAACCAGTGTCCGACCGCCAGGCGGCGAAGGGCGGCAAGGGGTTCGGGCAGCGGCACGACGTCGGCGGTCTCGGCGGCGGTCACCACCGCGACGTGTCCGGCTTCCCCGACCAGCCGCCACAACCAGTCGGCCGCAGGCAGATCCGTGAACGTGATGCGGACCGCCTGCGCCGGGTCGTGGATCGTCCACGCGAGGACCGCGCCGCTGACCTCGAGTACCGCCACCTCGGGCGGTGGCGCGACCTCGGAGCCCAAAGCCCACAATCCGGACTCGACAGTGAGTTTCATCCTGCCGCCTCCAATTCCAGCATCGCCTTGATGCGCTGCCGATGATCGAGGCTCACCGAACGGGCGACCCCGTCCAGCAGGCCCCGTACCTCGCCCGCGTCGTCGCAGGATTCCTGCCAGACGTCACGGCCGTGCAGCCGGGCCCACAACCGCGAGACATAGGGACGCACGAACGCCGCCAGGTCGTCCACCACCTGCTGCTGCCGCGGGTGGACCGGGCCGCCGTCGGTCAGATACCGGCGGGCGTGCAGCACGTACGCCTCTTTGCGGAGCCGCGCCTGGATCTGACCCGAAAGGTGGTAGCGCGTCCGGTGATTCACCTCGAGCGGCGCCAGGTCCACCCCGACCTCGATGCCGGCGACGAGGGTGGCCTGGTTGTCCTCGGCCAGGAGCCCCCACGGCGAGGCCGCGCGGTCCGCCTCTTCGGCGCACAGGGTCGGCAGGTCGGGCAGCTCGTCGCGGTCGAGGGCACGACGCAGCGTCGCCCGGACCCGGTCGACGATGCTGCGGTCGAGGGGACGTTCGGCCGCGCGGGCGCCGGCGACTGCCGGCTTCGATTGCGGTGCGGCAGCGCACAACCCGATCTGGTCGACCGACCATGGCGTGGCGGCCGCGGCGTCGCGCATCCGGGCGCCGAAGTTGTACGGGGTGGTGTCACCGAGCAGTGCGGTCCAGACCCGTTGGCGGGCAGCATCGGCGCCCCGACCGCCGGACGGCCCGAGGACGGTCGTGAGGCCGGCGAGGAACGGCTCGCTCGGTGCATCGCCCGCCCTGACGTCGTCCCAGCCGGCATCGAGCTGCCGCGACAGCGTCTCCAGCACAGCGGGGTCGGCGAGGTACGCGTGCAGCCGCTCGACCGCGGTGCGGTCCCGATCGCCGTGGACGTCGCGCAGTGCTTCCACGACGATGCCTGAATCATCTTGTCCCGGTTCGCCTCTGGTCGCGGCCAGTTCGAAACACACCGGGAAGTAGAGCTCCTGGGCGTTGCCGGTGGTGATCCGGTCGCGCCGGCGCTGCGCCTTCAACAGTGCGAACCACTGTGCCGCAGCGCGCAACTGGACCGCGTGGTCGATGATGACCTGACGCATCTCGTCGGCGATGTCGGCGGCAACGACGGGCGCCGAGTACTCGGGGTGTGCGCGCAGCCGAAGCACCAGCGGATCGATGATGCGCTTCACCGCGCGGCTCAACGGGCCGCCGTCGGGGCTGCTCAGCAGTTCGAGACCGGGCCCGATCTCGCGCCACGCGGCATCGATGACGGCGCGACGTGGCTGTGGCCCAGCAGTCATCAGCGCGCTCCATCGACGGTGAAGGACATCATGGCAGCCCAGTAGACCGGGCTCAATGCGGCGCCGCCGGTCCGCCAGCGGCGCAGGCACTCTCGCTGCCAGTGGTTCACAGCGCGGGCCGGGGTTGCCGACTCGTGTGCGGTGTCGACGGCGATGATCGCCTCTGCCATGGGGTCGCCGTCGGTGGCTGTCGCCGTCCGGTAGCCGGCAGCCGTGGGCAGGGACCAGAGCGTCGCGGTAACCACCTGTGCGCCACCGAGAATCATCGCCGCGACCAGACCGGTGGCCTCGTCGAACCGGTAGTCGGCGCCGGATGCGCAGGCCACAAGCGCGACGCGGGGCGGGATCTCCAGGCCCATCACCATGATGTCGGCGGCGGTCAGCGGCTCGGGCTCGGCCAGATGCAGGGCTGCCTGCTCTGCCGATCCGTCGCGGTCGTGGGCGGCACTGGCATGCCCGACGTACACCAGCCGTGACGGCTGCTGCGTCAGTTGGGTGGCCAGCCAGTGCCGGTCGGCGTCGGCCCGGCGGAAGAGTTCCACCGGGGCGGTGACCGCCGGCAGTGCGGGCCGCTCACCGAAGTGCCGGGCCAGCACCGTGTCCGGCGCTGGCCGGCCCAGCACCGAGCCGAGCGCTGAATCCGGCCGCTGGCCTGGCACTTTCGGGTCCAGCAGTAGAAGCGGCGGTCCGCCGACCGGTGACGATTGTCTGCGGGGCGCGTTCGCGATGTTCGCCGGCACCGCCAGCAACAGGTCGGCGAGTTCCATCAGGCGTTGGTCGTCAGTGCCGCTGGGCTGCGCGAGCAGGCCCCACGGCACCCGGCTCAGGCGGGCACTCGGCGACACGAAGAGCACCGGTAGCTCCGGGTCGCCGGTGTACTGCCGCAGCAGATCCCACGCTTCGTCGGGGAGCAGTGCCCCGAGGAGCCGCGCGAGCTCCCGCTCGCGTGCCACCGCGGCGAACGTGCCGGTGGCCAAGGACCGCGTCAATGCCGCGGAAAGTTGTTCACCCGCACGCGGATCCGGCAACGCCTCCGCCAGTGCCGAGGTGACCGCGAGAAGAACGTCCTCGGCCACCATCCAGGTGACCAGCCGCTCGGGTGCGCCGACAACCCGGAGGCTGACGTACGTTGCGATCCCGATGTCGGCGAAGCGGAGCACCAACGTCGTTGCGGTGTCCTCAGTTACGGGCATGTCGACCACGCCTCCTGGTCCGCCGTGACCGCGCGGCCGTAACGCCTCTGGGCCAGCTCGCGGTAGCGCGCCAGCACCGGCTCGCCGTCGGGCTCCATCTGCAGCGGCGGCAGCGGTCCGAGCCGGATGAGGCCGGCGGCGCCGACCGCGACCGGGCCAGACGCGACCGACGCGAGTTCGTCGACGTCGAGAACCGGCGCGGCCGTCGTCGTGGCCCGGGCCCACTCCATCGTGCCGCCCGCCGCGGCGTCGATGCTGAACGCCCCTCGGGCGCTGTGATATTCGATCAGTTCGCCGACCAGCGCCGGATTCTGTGATTCCCAAGCCACCGCGAACGCGCCGGCAAGCAGGGGCGCCGCCACCCCGGTGGCCCATCGCGAGCGCGCGTCGGCGTCGATGATCGAGTATCGCACCGAGTCAACGGCCAGCGCCGCAGGCAACTTCAGGTCGGCAGCGGCGGCCAATTTCTCCATGCCGGAACGGTATTGGTCGGTGCCGGGTTCGGCGGACCACGTCCCGAGCCCGCCGCGGTAGCGGGCTTCGGCCTGCGCCCACGTGTCGGCGGGATTGCCCGCGGCATCGAAGCCGAGCTCCGCGAGTCCCTCGGCGCGCCAGACGGTGCCGAGTTGGTCGTCCAACCGTGCGTACTGCAGCCAGCTGCTGCGCGGTGAGGAATCCAGGCACGCCCGGGCCTGATCGATCAATGCCCGGGCCTCGTCGTATCGGCCCCGGAAGATGGCGATCCAGCTGCGCTGCAACAAGATGCGGTGTACGTGTAGGGGCTTGCCCAGCTCACGCCAGTGCCGTTCGGCGTGCCCCCAGCATTCGTCGGCGGCCTGCAGGGCACCGGCGGCCAGGCGGGTGAGCCCGAAGTACAGCCAGCAGCGGGACACGTCGTGAGCCCGCGCCTGCCGCGCGATCTCCGGATACGCCGCCGTGACGAGTGCCTCGGTACCCTGCTGGTCGCCGGCCAGCCAGCTCACCGCGGCCCGCTCCAATTGTGCTCGGGCGGTGGCCAATTCCCAGCCGCGAGCCTGTGCCCGGGCCTCCGCGCGCCGCAGCCACGGCACTGCCTCGCCCACCTTGCCGGTTTCGATGCAGAACCGCGCGTAGCCGAGCGCGCCGGTGACCCAGAGATATTCACGTTCCGGCGTGTCGGCCGGCGTCGCGATCGTGGCCAGCACCTCCTCCCAGAGCGGCACCGAGCGGACGTGCAGATCGTCGTCGCAGAGCGCGAGCGCGCACAGGATACGGGCGTGGGTCAGGAGGTAGGTGTGTTCGTCATCCAGATCCGGGTACGGGGACGGGTCGTCGAGCACGGAAAGGGACTGCGCCGCCCCTTCGTGGTCGCCGATGTCGGCGGACAGGCCGGTCCGCAGAAAGGTGGCCCGGCGGCGGTAGCGGCTGAGCATGTGATCCGCGTCCTCCGGGGTCATGGTCATCTGTGCGACGATCTCGGCCGGCGCGCGGCCGGCCAGGATCGATGCGTAGATGTCGAGGCAGTCGTCGATGCGCCGAATGCACTCGCGCACCCCGTCCAGGGCGCTGCGGATCAGATAGATCTCGCCGAGCTGGGCGAAGACCTCGAGCATCAGGTCGTCACGGTCGGCGGCTTCGATGGCGGGCATCAGCGACAGCAGCAGTTCCTTGGCCGTCACCTCGTCGGCGGCGAACATCAGCGCGCGGGCGCGGGCGAGTTCGCCGGTGATCGACACGGCCGCATCATAAGTCGAGCGGCGGGTGCATTGTCTGCACCCGCCGCTCGGGCAGCCCTGGGCATGTCAGCCGCAGGACACCTTGATCTCGAAGTTCTTCGAGATCATCCCAGCCATGGGGTTCTTCATGTCGGCGCCGGCGGCCTGCCCGGTGATGGTGTAGGTGCTGCCGTCCACCTCGACGTCGGCCGAACCGGTCTTCATTCCGCCCATCTCCGACACCGCAAGCGCGTTGCCGTCGACCACCAGGCCCAGGGACTGCACCTTCGGCGGCGAGGCGTCGGTCATGACGACGCCGAGGCCCTGCGCGCCGCCACCGATGGGTGCGCTGGCGATGTTGATGCTGCCGCCCTGCTTCACGCAGGTCACCGACTTCAGGTCCAGGCCGGCCAGGTCCTGGCCCTCGACCTTGACGACGGTGTTGCCGCCACCCGTCACCGAACCCGGGCCGGTCGCCTTCGGGCCGGCCTCCTTGTCGCTCGAGCAGCCGATCAGGGTGGCGCCCACGGCCAGCAAGCCGACACCGGCGGCCAGAGTGCGCTTGATGTTCATGCCATTGGTCTTCATGTGCGGGAGCTTTCCTTCCTCAGTCCGACGCCCCAGTGGCGTCGTCGTGCGGTAAGTACACGCGGGCGCCGCGGCTACCGATCCCAAGTTTTCCGCGCGGTACGGTGAAGCCATGGCCGAAAACGAGCCCATCGACGCCGAGATCGTGCCATTGGATCCGGCGCCCGCACCGGTGCCGGTGTCACCGCCCGTCGATCCCGGCTACACCCCCGACGGCGTCCCGACCTTCGAGTCGGTACGCGACAAGATCGAGAACCGGTACGGCACCGCGATCGGCTCGGCCGAGCTGGCCGCGGAAACCCCGGAGGGCCGGTCGGTCGAGGAACAGTACGAAGCGCGGCAGAAGGCTGCCGCCGAACGCCTCGAGCAGATTCGTCGCTCGATGCACGACGACTGACTTGCGTACCTTCACCATCGCCGAGCGCCGCAATCGCTTGGCGCAACGGCATTTCCTGAGCGCCCCGGCGTCGAGTCCTGCCGAGGTGACGCGGGCACTGGTCGGCCTACACGGCACCGATCCCGCCACCCCGTACCTGTCGCTGTGGGCCCGGCTGCCCGGTTTCACCGTCACCGATCTCGATGCCGCGCTGTACCAGGACAGGCATCTGGTCAAGCACATGGCCATGCGCCGGACGCTGTGGGTGGTGCACACCGCCGACCTGCCCGCGGTCCAGGCCGCGGCCAGCGACCGCGTGGCGGCCACCGAGCGCAAACGACTGATCGGCGATGTCGAGAAGTCCGGTATCGCAGCCGACGGCGAGGCGTGGCTGGAGCGCGCCGCGGCTGCGGTGCGCGGGCATCTGGAAGCAGGTCTGGTGGCCGGCACCGCCGCGCTCCGGGCCGCCCTGCCAGAGCTGGCGGGCAGCTGGGATCCGGCACCCGGAAAGACCTGGGGCGGAAGCACTCCCGTCGCGCCGCGCGTGATGACAGTGCTGTCCGCGCAGGGGCACATCCTGCGCGGTCCGAACGACGGCATGTGGACGACGTCGCGGCCGCTGTGGGCGTCGGCGTCGCACTGGCTACCGGAACCGGACGCTGCCCTTCCGGCCGACGCAGCCCGCGCGGCAGTGCTGACTGCCTGGCTGCGCACCTTCGGCCCGGCCACCGCCGCCGATATCAAATGGTGGTTCGGCCAGACGCTGTCCTGGGCCCGCGAGGGGCTGCGCGCCATCGAGGCGGCGGCAGTGGCGCTGGAGGGCTGCGATGACACCGGGTACGTCCTGCCCGACGATCTCGACGACACTCCCCCGGTTCCGGCCTGGGGCGCACTGCTGCCCGGATTGGACCCCACCGTCATGGGTTGGCAGGCCCGGTCCTGGTACCTCGGCCCGCACGCGGGCCAGTTGTTCGACCGTTCCGGCAATGCCGGCCCCACGGTGTGGTGGGACGGCCGCGTCGTCGGCGCCTGGGGTCAGGACGCCGACGGCCGGGTGCAGCTGGAATACGTCGAAGACGTCGGGGCCGCAGCACGGAAAGTGCTGCAGCGCAAGGCTTCCGAACTGACGGACTGGCTCGACGGGGTGCGCGTCAAGCCGCGCTTCCCGTCACCGCTGAGCATCGCCCTGTCCCGCTAGGCACTCACCTTGCGCCGCTTGGTCTTCGGCGGATCCGGCACGACCGCGGGCAGCAACTCGGCGAGGAACTGCCCGGTGTAGCTGTCCGGTGCCGCCGCGACGTCTTCCGGGGTGCCGGACACCACGACGGTGCCGCCGCCCGCGCCACCCTCGGGACCCATGTCCACGATCCAGTCCGAGGTCTTGATCACGTCGAGGTTGTGCTCGATGACGATGACGGTGTTGCCCTTGTCGACCAGGCCGTTGATCACCTTGAGCAGCTTGCGGATGTCCTCGAAGTGCAGGCCGGTGGTCGGCTCGTCGAGGATGTACACGGTGCGGCCGGTGGACCGCTTCTGCAGCTCGGCGGCCAGCTTCACACGCTGCGCCTCACCACCGGACAGCGTCGGGGCGGGCTGACCCAGCCGCACGTAGCCCAGACCGACGTCGACGAGCGTCTTGAGGTACCGGTGGATGGAGCTGATGGGCTCGAAGAACTCGGTGGCCTCTTCGATGGGCATGTCGAGGACCTCGGAGATGGTCTTGCCCTTGTAATGCACCTCCAGGGTCTCCCGGTTGTACCGAGCGCCCTGGCACACCTCGCACGGCACGTACACGTCGGGCAGGAAGTTCATCTCGATCTTGATGGTGCCGTCACCCGAACACGCCTCGCAGCGGCCACCTTTCACGTTGAACGAGAACCGGCCGGGCTGGTAGCCGCGGACCTTGGCCTCGGTCGTGGCGGCGAACAGCGTCCGGATCTTGTCGAACACCCCGGTGTAGGTCGCCGGGTTGGACCGCGGTGTGCGGCCGATCGGTGACTGGTCGACCCGCACCAGCTTGTCCAACTGGTCGAGACCGTTGATCCGGGTGTGCCGGCCCGGCACCTGGCGGGCGCCGTTGAGCTTGTTGGCCATGACGGTCGCGAGGATGTCGTTGACCAGCGTCGACTTGCCCGAACCCGAGACCCCGGTGACCGACGTCAGCACACCCAGCGGGAACGCCACGTCGACCTCTTTGAGGTTGTGCTCGCGCGCGCCGACGACGGTGATCTGCCGCTTGCGATCGACGGGCCGGCGGATGGCCGGGACCTCGATCTCTTCCCGGCCCGAAAGATAGGCGCCGGTAAGCGATTTCGTGTTCTTCAGCAGGTCCTTGTAGGTGCCGCTGTGCACGATCTGTCCGCCGTGCTCACCCGCCGCGGGACCGATGTCGACGACCCAGTCGGCGTGCGCGATGGTGTCGAGGTCGTGCTCGACGACGATCAGCGTGTTGCCGAGGTCGCGCAACCGGACCAGGGTGTCGATGAGCCGGCGGTTGTCGCGCTGGTGCAGGCCGATGGACGGCTCGTCGAGCACGTAGAGAACACCGACCAGGCCCGAACCGATCTGGGTGGCAAGCCGGATGCGCTGTGCCTCACCGCCGGACAGTGTGCCCGCGGCCCGCGACAGCGTCAGGTAGTCGAGGCCGACGTCGAGCAGGAAGCCCAGCCGCGACTGCACCTCTTTGAGCACCTGGCCGGCGATGGCCTGCTCGCGCGTACCGAGGGTCAGCGCATTGAGGAACGTCGAGCAGTCCGAGATGGACAGATCACACACCTGCGCAATGGATTTCGCGTCGTCATCCGCGGACAGGGTGACCGCCAGAATCTCCGGCTTGAGTCGGGTACCGGCGCACTCGGGGCACGGGATGTCCCGCATGAAGCCCTCGTAGCGTTCCTTCATCTGCTCGGATTCGGTCTGCTCCATGCGGCGCTGCAGGAACGCCAGCACGCCTTCGAAGTCGGCATAGTACGAGCGCGTGCGGCCGTAGCGGTTCTTGTACCGGACGTGCACCTGGTGGTCGGAACCTTCCAGAATGGCCTTGCGCGCCTTGGCCGGAAGCTTCTTCCACGGGGTGTCGATGTCGAAGCCCAGCTCCTCGCCGAGCCCGGCCATCATGCGCGTGAAGTAGTCGGAGTTGTGGCCCATGGACCACGGCGCCACCGCGCCCTCGGCGAGCGTCAGCTCCGGGTCCGGTACGACGAGCTCGGGGTCGACTTCCTTCTTGATGCCCAGACCGGTGCATTCCGGGCAGGCACCATACGGCGAGTTGAACGAGAACGACCGCGGCTCGAGGTCGTCGACGGCCAGCGGGTGCGCGTTGGGGCAGGCCAGCTTCTCGGAGAAGCGCTGCTCACGCTGCGGGTGGTTGTCATCACGGTCGACGAACTCGAGGACGACGATGCCGTCGGCCAAGCCGAGAGCGGTCTCGACGGAATCGGTCAGCCGCTGTTTGGCGCTGGCCTTGACGGTCAGGCGGTCGACGACCACCTCGATGTCGTGCTTCTCCTGCTTCTTGAGCTTCGGCGGATCGGTCAGCGAGTGCACGACGCCGTCGACCCGGACGCGGCTGTAGCCCTGGCCGTTGAGCTTGTCGAAGAGGTCGACGAACTCACCCTTGCGGGTGCGGACCACGGGCGCGAGCACCTGGAACCGGATGCCCTCGTCCATGGCGAGCACCTGGTCGACGATCTGCTGCGGCGTCTGCCGCGCGATGCGCTCACCACACACCGGGCAGTGCGGCGTGCCGGCGCGCGCGTACAGCAGACGCAGGTAGTCGTATACCTCGGTGATGGTGCCGACGGTCGACCGCGGGTTCCGGTTGGTCGACTTCTGGTCGATGGACACCGCCGGCGACAGGCCCTCGATGAAGTCCACGTCCGGCTTGTCCATCTGGCCCAGGAACTGACGGGCGTACGCCGACAGCGACTCGACATAGCGGCGCTGCCCCTCGGCGAAGATGGTGTCGAACGCCAGCGAGCTCTTACCCGAACCCGACAGGCCCGTGAACACGATCAGCGAGTCTCTGGGCAGGTCAAGGTCGATTCCCCGCAGGTTGTGCTCGCGCGCACCTTTGACGATCAGACGGTCTGACACACGTATCCCTTCACCGGTCTGGGCAATCCAGACACCACAGCGCCATGCTATGTGTCCCCACCGACAAGTCCGGATACGGTGGCGTCATGACAGTCGTCAATGACACGTACACCGGCCACGTCGATGCGGGCACCGCGGCACGTCGCACGCTTCCCGCCGCGACGATCGTCAAGGCATCGGTCGGACCCATGGACAACAACGCGTACCTCATCACGTGTTCCGCGACCGGAAAAACCCTGCTCATCGACGCCGCGAACGACGGTCCGGCACTCGTCGAGCTGATCAGATCGCAGGCGCCGGACGTCGAACTCATCGTCACCAGCCACCAGCACTTCGACCACTGGCAGGCCCTGGCGGAAGTGGCCGAGGCCACAGGTGCGCCCACCGCCGCGCACGCGCTGGACGCCGAGCCGCTGCCGGTGAAGCCCGACCGGATCCTTGCCGACGGCGACACCATCACGATCGGCAACCTGACCTTCGATGTCATCCACCTCCAGGGTCACACCGAGGGCTCGGTGGCGCTGGCGCTGCGCGGCGCCGACGGTGACGTCACCCACCTCTTCACCGGCGACTGCCTGTTTCCCGGCGGCGTCGGCAAGACTTGGCAGGAAGGCGACTTCGAGCGACTGCTCGGCGACGTCACCCGCAAGGTCTTCGACGTCTACCCCGATTCGACGGTCATCTACCCCGGCCACGGTGACGACACCACACTCGGCACCGAGCGGCCGCACCTCGATGAGTGGCGGGCGCGCGGCTGGTAGGTCAGCCCACGCACTGACCCGTCGGGACGGGTTGGGTGTTGCCGACCAGCGCCAGCTGGGGTCCGACTTCCTTCGCGGTCAACGCGAAACTGGTGTCGGGGTCGTCCTGCGCCGCCCCGAAGACGACGCCGCGCACCCGACCGTCCAGGTCGACGATGGGGCCACCGGAATTCCCTTGCTGCACACCACCTCTGAGGGCATACACCTCGCGGGTCACCGTGCCGGTGCGGAAGATGTCCGGCCCCTGGAGCTTGATGACCTCGCGAACCCGGACCGGTTTGGCTTCGTACGCTCCCCCATGCGGGAACCCGAGTGCGGCCGCGTCGGCACCGCTGACGGCAGGCGCTTCGGAGAACATCAACGGAGCCGTCGGCAGGTCCGGGATCGCGAGAATCGAGATGTCCATGTTCGGGTCGAACGACACCACCTGGCCGTTGTACTTCGTGCCGTCGACCTCGACCGACACCTCATCGGTCCCCGCGACGCCGTGCGCCGTCGTCATCACACGCTTGGGCCCCACCACAAACCCGGTGCCCTCCAACCGCTTTCGGCAGCTGTGGGCGACTCCGTGAACGCGCACCACGCTCGCTCGGGCGGCAGTCACCGCGGGGTTGCCGGCCACGTTGGGGTCAGGAGGGGCGACGGCCGGGATCGTCGATTCGGTCTCCGACGCGATCGCGGATGTCGTCGCAGGTGCGGCGGGCTGGTTCTGGCCCGCGCAGCCGGCGATCAGTGTGGCGGCCAATGACAACGTCACCCATGACGCACGGACGAGACCTCTTCGAGCCATGGCCCGAACTTTACGGGCACGAAAAAACTGTGGCCCCCGGCAGTACGCCGAGGGCCACAGGAAGATGCGAACCTTACGAGGTGTGGACGATCAGCACGTCGACCTTGGCGCGCCGGGCCACATTGGCGGGCACCGAGCCCAGCAGGCGGCCGGCGATGGTGCTCAGCCCGACGTTGCCGACGACCAGCAGGTCAGCGTTGGAATTCTCGGCCAGGTCGACGAGCGCGTCGACGGGAGCGCCGACGATGGCCTTCTCTTCCACCTGGGTGGCGCCTGCCGCCTCGGCACGGTCGCGGGCCTCACGCAGAATCGCGTAGATCGGCGCGTCGCCGTGGACCTTGTAACCCTCGTCCTTCAGGACATCGGCCGCACGCTGATCATCGGCGTGCGGGAAATAGGCGGTTGCCACGACCAACTTCGCATTGGCCCCCGCGGCGATCTGGGCAGCGCGCTCTACAGCGCGCAGTGACGAATCCGATCCGTCCGTACCGACGACCACGGTCTGGTAGCCGCTCATCAATGGCCTCCCGTTATGCAGGTTTGTGTATCCGGCGTTCTGTCCGGCATCCCCGCAGACAGTAGCCGCTCAATCGTGGCCATTGGTGCGGTTTCACCACACAAGTTCGCCGGGGACACCGTGAAAAATGTGCTTTACCGGCACCGATGTTAGCGGCAGCCGCCGCAGGGGGCTTGCCAATAGTGACCAAACGAGTGGGTGTTTCGTCCCGTGAGGTGGAACGCTTCCGACCCGAGATCGTTAGCCACGACCGAAATACAACTCCTGCGTGGCAACGCACACCAATTGCCCGGCGCGGTTGTACATCGTCCCGCTGGCCAGTCCACGGCCCCCGATGCCGCTCGGCGAGGTCTGGTCGGACAACACCCAATCGCTCAGATCCACCGGCCGGTGAAACCACAGCGCGTGGTCGATCAGCGCCGAGAAGGTGTGGGCCGGCAGCGCACCCCGCGGGATCATCGCCGACTCCAGCATGGTGGTGCCGGTCAGGTACGTCAGCAGGCCGGCGTGCAGGGCCGGGTCGTCGGGGATCGTGTCGGTCGGGCGCCACCACATCCGCAGATGCGGCGCCGAATCCGGCGAATCCTTGGCCAGCCGCGGGTGCGGATCGATGTACCGAAGCTCGAACGGTTGGTCGCGCACCCAGAAGCCGCCCGATTCGTCGGCGTAGTCGGCAAGCTGCTCGGCCATGGTCGGTACCGAAAGCGGTTCTGGCACATCAGGAATGGTTGCCTGATAGTCGAGCGCGTCGACCGGGGCACTGAACGACGCCAGCGCCTCGAGCAGGATCTCGCCGTCCTGGAGGGCGGTGATGCGGCGCGTCGCGAGCGTGCCGCCGTCACGTGCGGCGTCGACCTGGACCTCGACCGGCTCACGGGCATCACCGGCACGCAGGTAGTAGACGTGCAGGCTGTGCGCGCTGCGTCCCGGCGCGGTCCGACTCGCGGCCACCAGCACCTGACCGGCGAGATGACCGCCGACGATGTGGTGGCTGGGATTGTCGAGCTGAGTGGCCACGAAGTGGTGGTCATCGGTCTGATCCACCAGCAGCGTGCTCACGAGATCAGACAGAGTCGGCGAACTGTACGTCACCTGAGGCATCTTGCCCGAGGGGTTCGGCCGGCCATCGGCGCCCTCTGTGAGTTATCCGTTATCCACAGGTTCCGCGAATTCTGTTGCGGTGCCGCAGAAGGGTGGATAGACTCGAACACATGTTCGAACATTCTGGTATCGGGGCCGACGGTGTGCCGGTCCACGATGTCGGCGTGGTCGATTTGATGATCCACTTCGCGCGGGTGTCGAACGTCGCCGAGTGCGGGAAGTTCCGGGCCATCGCGGACCTCGTGGCGCTGCGTGTCGATGATCAGGATGGCCGACAGTGGTGGGCGTGCGATGGTTGGGACGCCGCGGTCGCCGAAGTCGGGGCGGCGCTGGGGATCGGGAAACGCGAAGCCTCGGGGCAGTTGTCGATCGCGGTGGCGTTGCGGTTCCGGCTACCTCGGGTGGCGGCGGTGTTCGCCGACGGTGGAGTCTCGGCGCGGACGGTCGGGGCGATCTGCTGGCGTACTCGTCTGGTGGAGGATGCCAACACGCTGGCTGTGATCGACGCCGCGCTCGCGGGAGCGCTGTCGGAGTGGGCGGGGTTGTCGCGCAAGAAGATCGAGAAGAAGATCGATGGTTGGGTGCAGAAGTTCGACCCGGCCGCGGTGTTGAAGGTGCGTTCGGCGGCGCGCCGCCGCGGCGTCGGGGTGGGCAAGCCGGATGACGAGACCGGGGTGGCCTCGATCTGGGGTGCACTACTGGCTACTGATGCCGAACTGCTGGATCGGGTGTTGACCGAGATGGCCCGGCAGGTGTGCGAGAACGATCCGCGTACGTTCGGGCAGCGCCGCGCCGACGCCTTGGGAGTGCTGGCGGCCCGCGGGGATCGGTTGGCCTGCCAGTGCGGCAATCCCGACTGCCCGGCCGCCGGGCCCGATGCCCGGGCGACGGCGGTGATGATTCATGTCCTCACCAATGGGCTGCCCGCGCCGGTGGCGGATCCCCTGCTCAGTGGGGACCCGGCCGCGCCGCTGGTGCCCACGCCAGAACCGTCTGCGCCGGAACCGGTCTTCACGCCCGAGCCCTCGCCCGAGCCCTTCTCAACGCCCCAATCTGAGCCCATCCCTGCGCCGGCGAACGACACGGCGCCCACGCCCATGTCCGGCAGTGCGCCGGTGGCCGGTTCGCGGCCTGCCGAAACCCTGGCGCCTGCTGCGTTCGAACCGGGCGGCGAGACCGCACCCACGCAGACGGCCGGCCCGGCACCAGAGTCATGCCCGGCGCCGGTCTCGTCACCTTCGGTGGCCACTGCCGTCAAGCCTCCGGCTCCGGTGCGCACACCGGTCGGTTATGTCCTCGGCGGCGGCGTGGTGCCGCCGGCAGTGCTGGCGGACCTTGTCGCCCGGGGTGCGAAGGTTCGCACCGTCGCCTCCGCCGCCGATTTGGATGAGGTGCCGCGATACCGGCCGTCGGCCGCGATGGATGAGTTCGTGCGGATGCGGGCGATGACGTGCATGTTCCCCGGCTGCGATCACCCGGCCACCGCCTCCGATATCGACCACACGATTCCGTGGCCGGCCGGGCCCACCCATCCGGGCAACCTCAACCCCAAATGCCGCAAACACCACCTACTGAAAACCTTCTACGGCGGCCCCGACGGGTGGCAGGACCGTCAACAACCCGACGGGACCATCGTATGGACCGCACCGACCGGGCACACCTACATCAGCGTGCCCGAAAGCCGAATCCTGTTCCCCCGCACCATCACCGACACGCCACTGCCCAATCCACCACCAGAGACCGTCGATCTGGACACTGTCACGGCCCCCGGTCGGAGCATCATGATGCCCATCCGCCGCCGCACCCGCGCGCAAGACCAGGCGCAGCGCAATGCCTACGAACGCGCACTCAACCAAGCCGACATCGACGCACAAGAGGCCGCCCGGGAAGCCTTCGCCCGCCAACGCAAAGAACGAGAAGAACGGGAAGCCGCCCGCCAAGCCGAAGAACAACAGCAATCGCAGGAGAAGGCCGAGCGCCCGCCTGCAGACAGCGACATCCCACCGCCGCTCTGAGCGGCACGTGAATACCCTGGAAAAACAAGACTTTCGGGGGTATTCACGCGTAAGTCAAAACGGGGATCAGCGGCTCCATGCTGGCTTCTCAACACCGAAGTTGCCACCGCTGACCACCTCGCGCGGAAGAATGCAGACAACCTTGCCTTCTCCATCGCTAGCCGGAGCGTACCCCTGTTACTGGTAGCTACACTGCACGTCAGGACCTTGTTGAGCACAGTTGATTTTGATGCTGAACCGGCACAGGACTTGGAGGCGGTGTAATGGAAGCCGAAACTGAAGTCGCAGGCGGAATTTCGTCCGAACTGTCGCGGTTGGCGCGAACCTTGCAGAGTCAACAGGTCATGGACCTCGATTCCGACCGCCTGTTGCTCGAGGTGACCGAAACTGCGACCCAACTGCTCCCCAAGGTCACTCATGGCGGAGTGACACTGGTTGTCAACCGTCGCCGCCGAACAGTTGAGTCGGTTGCGGCGACCGGTCCGATCCCCAGAGCGGTCGACAGGCTGCAGGACGAACTTGGCGAAGGACCCTGCCTGGAGTCGATCTGGAACCTGTACACCGTTCGGGTCGCGGACTACGCGGCCGAAACGCGCTGGCCGGCCTTCGTGGCCGCGTTGCTCGCCCAGACGCCGGTGCGCTCGAGTCTGTCCATTCAGCTGTACACCAATGAAAGCGAGCTCGGCACGCTCAACTTGTACTCCGAAGACGCCGACGTCTTCACCCATGACGTCGAGGAGACCGCCCTGACGCTGGCCGCTCACGCCGCTATCGGGCTCGCCAACGCACGCCGCGGCGACGAACTCCAAAGTGCGTTGGCGTCGCGGGACATCATTGGCCAGGCCAAGGGCATCCTGATGGAACGGTTCAATGTCCCGGTGGGCGCGGCCTTCACGATGCTGACGAAATTGTCGCAGGAGCTGAACATTCCTTTGTATGAGGTCGCGCGCAAACTCATCTTCGAGGAGCACCCACCGAAATAGAAGCTCGGCAGATGATGACACCTGCCGAGCTTCTATCAGTGGAGCGAGTGACGGGATTCGAACCCGTGTGAACGGCTTTGCAGGCCGGTGCCTAGCCACTCAGCCACACCCGCACTGATGACCACAGTGCCAGTCAAGGCTCCGGCCGCCCAGGGTTGGGATCGCGGTGATTGCTACCCCTCGCAGCAATCACCGACAGGCCTGCCCACCACGGGACCGCCCTGCGGCCAGCCGGCCGGCGAGTCTTCCCACGGCTCCTGACGTCCGTACGGCGTCAGGTCCAGGAACGGATAGCCGACCGCCGAATGGTCGAGTCCCCGCGCGTACGCCGAGTATGTGTGGAACACCTCGTCGCCGTGGCGCAGGAAAACGCTGGCGCCGGGCCAGTCTCCGCGCAGGTCGTCGTCGGTCCAGCCGTCGGCGTACAGCTCGTCGAGCGATTTGTAGTTGTATTCGATCGGCGCCCGCGCCGGGTCGAGCGTCACATGGAAGTCGTAGGTGAAGTCACCATCGCGCGATGAATACCACCGAAACGTCCAGCCATGCTGATCGCGGTACCGGGCGATGCTCGCGTACGGCGCCCGGGACACGCACGCGAACGTGACGCCCTTGCCGTGCAACAGCTTTCGATCCCCTTCGGTGAAGGTGAGGTCAGCAGCGGCGGTACAACTCGGGCAGCCGGCATCGATCGCGTCGATCCACATGAAGTGGTGGATGTAGAGCTGCCTGCGACCTTCGAACATGTCCAGCAGGCGGACGGCGCCATCGGGTCCGTCGAAGACGTAGTCCTTCTCGATCTTCACCATCGGGAGCCGGCGGCGTTCGGCGTTCACGGCGTCGCGCAGGTGCGTCGCTTCCCGTTCCCGGGCCAGCAGCTTCGTGCGAGCCCCGGTCCATTCCTCCCGCGTGACGACATCGGGATAGGCGGTTGGTTGCGCGGACATGGCATCACTCCTCAAATCGGCCTATACGAATACAGACTTCGACTGCCGCCAAAAGTCATCGGCGCGCGTTAGTTTGTCCCTCATGGAGTGGCTGGCAGATCCTGCCTTTTTCGGCGGGCCCGGGCAGGGCTCGCGACAGATCATCGAACTCGTGGTCGCGTTCGGCCTGACCGCACTGATCGGACTGGAACGAGAAATTCAGGGCAAGAGTGCTGGCCTGCGCACGCAGACGATCGTCGGCACTGCGGCCGCCTTGATCATGCTGGTGAGCAAGTACGGGTTCGGCGACGTGCTGACCCCCGGCCTCGTCGTGGTCGACCCATCACGTGTGGCGGCCCAGATCGTCTCGGGCATCGGCTTCCTCGGTGCGGGCATCATCATCGTGCGCCGGGGCTCGGTGCACGGCCTGACCACCGCCGCGTCGGTGTGGGAGTCGGCGGCGATCGGCATGGCGGCCGGCGCCGGACTGTTACTGCTCGCGTCGGTGATGACCGCGATGCACCTGCTGATCATCGTGGGCTTCATGCCGCTGGCACGACGACTGGCTTCGCGACTGGGCGGGTCGGTCCGCCTGCACATCACCTACGCCGACGACCGCGGCGTCCTACGAGATGTGTTGCAGGCGTGTGGCCGGCGCGACTGGCAGATCACCGACCTCGAAACCGATCCGCCCGGGGAACCGCTCGGCGCACCACCCGGCCATGTCGGGGTGCAGCTGACGCTCGGCGGCGCCGGCGTCCTACGGGCCGCGTCGGTGCTGGCTCTGATCGATGGCGTGGCGGGTATTCGCCAACTGCAGGAAGACCCCGATTAACCGATCGCCCGGCTGACGTGTCCGGCGATCAGCTCGTACACGCCGCGCGTGACGTCCGTCGCGTTACTCATGATGTTGTAGCCGTGGTCGACGCCGGGCACCTCGTGGTACTCCGCCAGGGCACCGACGGCGTCCAGCTTCTGGGCATACCGCCATGCCTCATCGCGCAGCCGGTCGTACTCAGCGGTGACGATCAACGCGGGAGCGATGCCGCCGATGCCGTCGGCGTTGTTGCCCCAGGCCGGCGAGGCCAGCCGATCGCGGCGCTGCGCGGGGTCCGGGATGTACGCGGTGTCGAACACTTCGCTCATCCACGGCCGCATGATTGCCTTGGCACCCAACGGAGAATGCTTGTCCTTGCTCGCCGTCACCAGATCCAGTGGCGCATAGTGCAACATCTGCATCTTGAGCTCGGGTCCGCCCTGCTCAGACGCGAGCCGAGCCGCGGCCGCCGACAGACTGCCGCCCGCGCTCTGACCTCCTACGCAGAGCTTGCTGCCGTCCCACTCGCGTACGGCAGCCGATGCCCAGACCAGAACGTCGTACACCTGCTCGACGGGCGTCGGAAACCGGTGTCCCGGCGCCAGCACGTAATCCGTATTCACCACAACCACATTCGCGTGCGCGGCAAGGAAACGGCACCAGGGATCGTCCTGTTCACGGTGGCCGACGACGAAGCCACCACCATGGACGTTCACGTAGACGCCTGCCGCCTGGCCACTCGGCTCTGGCCAGTACACCGTTGCCGCCGTGTCGCCGTGCCGGGTCGGAATCACCACCGGCGTTGTGTTGCCGGGGATTTCAGGAAATCGAACGCCCGGTTTCGGCGCGGGATTGATGGTCGACGAGAACAGCCGTGCGACAGCGTCAGCGACGACGGGCCTGGCAAGGATTGACACGAAACCGACTGTACCGACGCCGGACCCGAAGCCGTCGAACGCGACTAACCCACGCCCTTACCGGCCCGGAACGACGCCACGCCACCGAGTGCCGCGAGCCCGGCGAAGACGGCGAACAACCAACTGGCCCCGACGGCATCGGGCCGATCGACCGTGTTGACGACGATGCCGGCCAGGCCGGCACCGAACGCCCCACAGATCAGCTGCACCGTGTTGATCGCTGCCGCGGCCACCGTGCCCTGCGCGGGATCGTCGACCCGCCCCATCGCCCACACCGACAGGTGGGGCCACGCCATACCGACGCCGATGCCGGTGACCAGCAGCGAGAACGCCCAGACCGCGACCACCGCCGGTGACGCCCCGTCGACCTGGCTCAGCGCCGCGGCGGCCAGCCCGATCGCCATCACCAACGGCGCCGCCGCCACGATGCGTACGGTCCGGCCGGGTGTGGTGACCGAGGCACTGACGATCTCACTCACCGTCCAGCCCACGCTCAGCGCCACCGCGAGAAAGCCCGCAGCCAACGGCACCAGACCGGCCAGCCGCTGCCCGTACAGCGGCACGTACATGTCGGCCATGGTGGCCGCCATCAATACGCCCAGGGTCACATATATCCACTTGAACGGGCCGGGCCCGTACGCGGTCTGCGGCAGTACGCTCACCGGCATCCGGCGGTCCACGACGATGAAGATCCCGACCAGCGCCACGCCGGCAGCCAGCAGCACCACCATCACCGGCACGCTGCGCTGGATGCCCGCGACACTGATCGCCATGGCCGCGCAGCCGAGAATCACCAACGACCACAGCGGAATCCGGAACGGCTCACGTTCACGATCAGCGGACCTGCCCGGCAGGCTCAACGGCACCAGGACCATCACCGCGACGGTGAGGATCGCCAGCGCGCCGAACGCCCAGCGCCACACGCCCAATTGCGCGAACAAGCCGCCGGCCGACGGGCCGAGCAGCGTGCCGACACCCCACATCGCCGACACCAGGGCCGACGCCTTCGGCCAAAGCGATTGCGGCAGAGCCGTGTTGATGACTGCGTACCCCAGTCCGGCCAGTGTGCCACCCGCGGCGCCCTGCACCACGCGGCCCGCGAGCATCACCTCCATGGTCGGCGCCAGGGCACACATGAAGCTGCCGAGCGCGAAAACGCTGAACCCCAACAGATAGGCCCGCCGCGGGCCGAACCGGGCCACCATGCCGCTGACGGTCGTTGCCGCCATCACCGACGCCACCAGGTACACCGTCGTGACCCACGCGTACAGCCGCCCGCCGCCGATGTCGTTGACGGCACTGGGCAGCAGGCTGATGGTCAAGAACTCGTTGGTCGCATACAGCGCGACGCCACCGGCCAGCACCGTCGACGCACCCAGATACCTGGGCCCCAGCAGTTCCCGCCAGCTGCCGATCGTCACGGTGTCGGCGCGCATGTCGGTCACGTCCGCGACGTTAGGGGCTCAACCGTGGTTGAGGTCAAGGAGCGCTCATTTCAGTCCGGCCGCATCCATGCCGCGCAGTTCCTTCTTGAGGTCGGCCACCTCGTCGCGAATGCGGGCCGCCAGCTCGAATTGCAGGTCCCGCGCCGCGTTCATCATCTGCGCGGTGAGGTCCTTGATCAGGTCCGCCAACTCGGCACGCGGCATGTTGGCCGTGTCGCGGCCCTCGACGATGCCGGCGCTGACCGCGCGCCCCGGCTCGCCCTGGGCCCGGCGACCGCGGGAGGCATTGCGGCCCGAACCGCCAACCGGAACGGACTCGGTGGCATCCTCCGTATCAGCGGCCTCGCGGTACACCTGGTCGAGAATGTCGGCGATCTTCTTCCGCAGCGGCTGCGGGTCGATCCCGTTCTCCTCGTTGTAGGCGATCTGCTTGGCGCGGCGACGCTCGGTCTCCTCGATGGCTGCCTGCATGGAGTCGGTGATCTTGTCGGCGTACATGTGCACCTCGCCTGACACGTTGCGCGCCGCGCGACCGATGGTCTGGATCAGGCTTCGCGTCGAGCGCAGGAAGCCCTCCTTGTCGGCGTCGAGGATCGCCACCAGCGACACCTCGGGCAGGTCCAGGCCCTCACGGAGCAGGTTGATGCCGACCAGGACGTCGTAGTCGCCCAGCCGCAACTGGCGCAGCAGTTCCACGCGGCGCAGCGTGTCGACCTCGGAGTGCAGGTAGCGCACCCGGATGCCGGTCTCCAGCAGATAGTCGGTGAGATCCTCGGCCATCTTCTTGGTCAGCGTCGTGACCAGCACGCGCTCGTCGCGCTCGGTGCGCTTGCGAATTTCCCCGATGAGGTCGTCGATCTGGCCCTTGGTCGGCTTGACGACGATCTGGGGGTCGACCAGGCCCGTCGGCCGGATGACCTGCTCGACGAACTCGCCGCCGGACTGCGCCATCTCGTAGGAGCCGGGCGTCGCCGACAGGTAGACCGTCTGACCGATGCGGTCGGCGAACTCCTCCCAGGTCAGCGGCCGGTTGTCGACTGCCGACGGCAACCGGAAGCCGAAGTCGACGAGGTTGCGCTTGCGGGACATGTCGCCCTCGTACATGGCGCCGATCTGCGGCACCGTCACGTGGGACTCGTCGATGACGAGCAGGAAGTCCTCGGGGAAGTAGTCCAGCAGCGTCGCCGGTGCCGAACCGGCGGCGCGGCCGTCGATGTGCCGCGAGTAGTTCTCGATACCCGAGCAGAACCCGACCTGCTTCATCATCTCGACGTCGTAGTTGGTGCGCATCCGCAGCCGCTGTGCCTCCAGCAGCTTGCCCTGGCCCTCCAGCTGCGCGAGCCGCTCCTCCAGCTCCTGCTCGATGGTCGAGATCGCCATGGCCATGCGCTCGGGACCCGCCACATAGTGGGTGGCGGGGAAGATGCGCAGCGAGTCGACCTTGCGCACCACGTCACCCGTCAGCGGGTGCAGGTAGTACAGCGCCTCGACCTCGTCACCGAAGAACTCGATGCGCACCGCCAGTTCCTCGTAGGACGGGATGATCTCGACGGTGTCGCCGCGCACCCGGAACGAACCGCGGGTGAACGCCACGTCGTTGCGGTTGTACTGGATGTCGACCAGCAGGCGCAGCAGCCCGTCGCGCGGCACGTCGTCGCCGACCTTGAGCTCGACGGAGCGGTCCATGTACGACTGCGGGGTACCCAGGCCGTAGATGCACGACACCGAGGCCACCACCACGACGTCGCGGCGTGACAGCAGGCTGGACGTCGCCGAGTGCCGCAGCCGCTCGACGTCGTCGTTGATCGAGCTGTCCTTCTCGATGTAGGTGTCCGTCTGGGCGATGTACGCCTCGGGCTGGTAGTAGTCGTAGTACGAGACGAAGTACTCGACGGCGTTGTGCGGCAACATCTCCCGCAGCTCGTTGGCCAGCTGGGCAGCCAGCGTCTTGTTGGGCGCCATCACCAGGGTGGGGCGCTGCAGCCGCTCGATGAGCCAGGCGGTGGTCGCGGACTTACCGGTACCGGTGGCGCCGAGCAGCACCACGTCGCGCTCGCCGGCGGCGATCCGGCGCTCGAGTTCGTCGATGGCTGCCGGCTGGTCACCCGCCGGTTCGTACTGGCTGACCACTTCGAAGCGCCCGCCGGCCCGCACCATGGCGTCGACCGGCCGGTATTCCGAGTGCGCGAGGACTGGGTATTCGGTCGCGAAGGCCATGAGTACCAGGGTAGAGGCGGGCACCGACAGGCGCTGCCGGTCGCCGGACGAGCGCGTACGCTGGCGCCATCCACGCACCCAAGCACGAGACGTTCGACCTGGCCGCCCGCACGAACACCGATCCCAAAGGCATCGTGCGGGCTGTCGACGTGTACCGGGTCGAGCCGTGGGGCCTGTACATGGCGCGCCCCACCCCCGGCCGCCCACAGTTCCACTACCTGGAGTCGTGGCTGCTGCCGTCGATCGGCCTGCGGGCCAGCGTCTTCCATTTCAATCCGGGACATGAACGCGACCAGGACTTCTATCTCGATGTCGGCCGGTTCACCGCCGGCGAGCAGGCCTGGACATGCGAGGACCACTACCTCGACCTGGTCGTCCGGTCGGGCAAGAGTGTCGAACTGGAGGACGTCGACGAACTTCTCGACGCGGTGCGTCACCACCTGTTGAGCACCGACGACGGTGAACGCGCCATCACGACGGCGACGGCCGCCATCGAAGGGCTGGCTCAGCACAATTACCAGCTGAACAATTGGCTAGCCAGTCTCGGTATGTCACTGACCTGGCGCGACGGGTAATGTCAACAACCATGACATCGATCGGGCGCGGACGACTGGCTGCGGCATCGCTGGCGTGCGCCACCGCAGTGGCCACGAGCGCCTCCCTGTTTCTCGCCACGACGGCAGCTGCCGACCCGGCTCCCCCGGCCCCGCCCGCACCGCCGGCGGTTCCGGCCGGCGACAGCGCACCGCCCAGCGCGGGACCGCACAACGTCACCTACCGGGCCCGGATCGACGGGGTGTCCCGCGGGACGCTGATCACCTATCGGCTCACCGATACGCAGCTCAATTCGGCGACGCCCTCGTTGCTCCCCGGCGAATCGTTCGAAGCCTCGGCCGTGCTGAACAACGCGGCGAACGCCGGCATGCAGGTGTCGATCCAATGGCCGTACTCGGCCAGCCTGCACTGCGAGATCCTGGTCGACGACGAGATCGTCGCCCAGGCCGACCAGTTCGTCGCCCCGCGCCTGACGCCGCAGCGCCAGGACCCCGGCTACGGCGTGCTCAGCTGCGGTTCGGTGACCGACTTCGATCCCAGCCAGCAGTACAGCGCTGAGCTACCGGGCACCCCGGCCACCCCGGCCGCGCCCGCGACGCCGGTCGCACACTAAGTGCGCCAACCGGTTTGGTCGGCCCAGGCCCAGGCCCGTCGGTACGCACCGGCGAGCCAGGGCTCCTTGGCGTCGGCGTACTCGCCGCTGGTAGCTGGCGCGGCAGCCATCGCATCGTGCTTGAGCGCCAGGTACTCGACCCGCTCGTCGGGGTTGGCGGCGAGCCACACCGGGAACAGCAGGGCGAACTGCTGGCCCGGCCAGCCGTCGACCCGGATGTGCACGTTGGTCGGCCGGCCGGGATCGGCGGACGCGTGAAAGCGCTTCTGCCACAACGTCTTGTCGTCGGTGTGGGCCACGTCTGCGGTGATGTCCGCGACCCGGGGGTAGCCGGCGGCCAGCAGCAGATCGGTGAGCTCGTCGGCCACGTCGAGCGACTTCACCGTCACCTGGATGTCGATGACGTCCTTGGCGTCCAGGCCCGGCACCGCCGTCGACCCGATGTGGTCGACCCGCACCGCCCGGTGGCCGCATGCGGTGTTCAGCCGGGCCACGATGCGGCGGGCCTGTTCGGGCCACGTCTCGTCGTACGACACCACGGCCGGTACGACACTGGCCGGCACGCCGGCCTGCACGTTGCGCGCGAACGGGACGATGCGCTGCTCCCACAGCTCGCGGGCCGCGGCCGCCAGTTCGTCGGCGCTGCCGTGGTTGTCCAGCCAGACGTCCGCGACGGCCTGTCGCTGTTCGACGGTCGCCTGCGCCGCGATGCGGGCGCGGGCGTCCGCCTCCGAGAAGCCGCGGTGTTCGACCAGCCGCGCGACCCGCACGTCCTCGTCGGCGTGCACCATGACGACCAACGGGAACAGCGGCGCCATCTGCGACTCGACGAGCAGCGGAATATCTTCCACCACAACCGAACCCACCGGCGCGGCGTCGATGAGCTCGGCACGGCGCTTGCCGACCAGCGGGTGCACGATGCCGTTGAGGGTCTTGCGCTTCTCCTCGTCGCTGAACGCCACCGCGGCCAGCGCCGGCCGGTTGAGCGAACCGTCGGGCAGCAGGATGTCCTCGCCGAAGGCCGCCACCAGGGCGGCCAGCCCCTCGGTGCCGGGCTCCACCACCTCGCGGGCGATCACGTCACCGTCGACGACGATGCCGCCTTCGGCTGCGAAGGTCGATGACACAGTGGATTTTCCGGCGCCGATGCCGCCGCTCAGTCCGATACGAAGCACGGCTTCAGTGTGTCAGGTGCCCCGCTCACCTCAGCCGCGGACTCCGGTCATCTCGATGACCGCCCGCTCCAACGTGGTTTCCGCGACAGCCGCACCGCCGGCCAGGTCGACAGCCACCAGCCGCCGGGTCTGCGGGTCGCTGACGTAGGCGACGCCATCTTGTACATGCAGATTCGGCATCGGCTCATGCCAGTCCTCCGGCTCATGCCACGGCGCGATGACGCCGATGTGCGCAATACGTCGGGCGGTCTTCGCGTCGAATACGTGCAGCGCGCCGTCGGTGCCCAGAATGACCGCTTCGCCGCGCGGCCCGCGGTCCAGCGACCGGAAGCTGTAGCTGGCATCGAGGGGTACCACCGTGATCCGGCCGGTATGCGTGTCGGTGAGGGTGAACCGTTGGGGGCGTTCGAGTTTTGCGCCGGCTTCGGTCTTGTAGTCGCCGAGCACGACCGGCGACTCGGCGCTTCCCGCCTGATTGCCGATCCGCCCGTACGGGTCGGCGCTGGCAGTTTTCTGAATGGTGTTGCCGCGGACGATCAGAATGCCGTTCTGACAGCCGAACGTCAGCACACCGTCGGCGGCCGCGGCCTCGCCGTGCAGACCGGGACAGTCGTCGTTGATCGCGATCGGCCTGCCCGCGGCATCGCGGATTTCCAGACCGGTCCGCGCATGCTCGTCGCCCCGGCTCACGACCACCGACCCGTCGCCGCGAGCGACGGCGACGCCATGATGGGCGGGAACCGCGAAATGCGAAGCCACCTCGGCCTTGCCGGCGAGCAGTGCGTGCGGGTCGACGATGTCCACCGCGCCGGTGCCGTCGAAGAAGAGGGTGAGCTTGTCGTCGTGGGCCACGGCATGCCCGGGCTCGGCGCCGCTGAATCGCATACCCGTCGACCGCGGGGTGGCCGTGTAGTGGTGCCCGTGGTCGCCATGGTCGTCGGTCCAGGCGCCGAGATCGAGGACCGCGAACCCGCCGGCTTGCGACACCAGCACGTGCCGGCCGTCCGCGGCGGAATTCAGTCGCAGGAAGCCGTCGAGCGGGACGTCGCCGGCCGGTTTGAATGTCTTGGCGTCGAGCACCAGCACCCCGCCGTCATAGCTCAGGGCCAGCCGCGGGGTGCGCGCGGCCTGTTCCACCGGAGCGGCGTTCTCGGCAGGGCCGGAACACCCGGCGACGACAGCCGTCAGAAGCAGAACGGCGAAGAATTTGAGCACGCCGCCCAGCCAAGCCGTTGATGAAAATTATTGTCAAATAGATACACACGCACGTGTCGACAAAAAGAACTCCCCGGCTCGGTGAGAGCCGGGGAGTTCTTCTGTGTTGCTACTTAGGCGTTGCCGGCGAGCTTCTCGCGCAGCGCCGCCAGCTGGGCGTCGCTGGCCAGGGTGCCACCAGTCGACTCCTCGGAACGCGAGGAACCGCTGTTCGCCGGACGGGCAGCTGCCTCGGCGTCGGCCGCGGCGAACTTCTCCATCTGGGCTGTGTGCATCTTGTGGCGACGCTCGGCCTCGGCGTACCGGGCCTCCCACTCGTCACGCTGCTTCTCGAAGCCTTCCAGCCATTCGTTGCTGTCGGCGTCGAAGCCCTCGGGGAAGATGTAGTTGCCCTGCTCGTCGTAGCTGTCGGCCATGCCGTACTTCGACGGGTCGAACTCCTCGGTGTAGTCCTCGTTGGCCTGCTTGAGGCTCAGCGAGATGCGGCGACGCTCCAGGTCGATGTCGATGACCTTGACCATCGCGTCGTCGCCGACCTGGACCACCTGGTCCGGGACCTCGACGTGGCGCTCGGACAGCTCCGAGATGTGCACCAGGCCCTCGATGCCCTCTTCGACGCGGACGAACGCACCGAACGGAACCAGCTTGGTGACCTTGCCCGGGACGATCTGACCGATCGCGTGGGTGCGGGCGAAGTGGCGCCACGGGTCTTCCTGAGTCGCCTTGAGCGACAGCGAAACCCGCTCGCGGTCCATGTCGACGTCCAGCACCTCGACGGTGACCTCGTCGCCCACCTGAACCACCTCGGACGGGTGATCGATGTGCTTCCAGGACAGCTCCGAGACGTGCACCAGGCCGTCCACGCCGCCCAGGTCGACGAACGCGCCGAAGTTGACGATCGAGGACACGACACCCTTGCGGATGGCGCCCTTGGTGAGCTGGTTGAGGAACTCGCTGCGGACCTCGGACTGGGTCTGCTCGAGCCACGCGCGACGCGACAGGACCACGTTGTTGCGGTTCTTGTCGAGCTCGATGATCTTGGCCTCGATCTCCTTGCCGATGTACGGCTGCAGATCGCGGACACGGCGCATCTCGACGAGCGATGCGGGCAGGAAGCCGCGCAGGCCGATGTCGAGGATCAGGCCGCCCTTGACGACCTCGATGACGGTGCCCTTGACGGCCTCGTCCTTCTCCTTGAGCTCCTCGATGGTGCCCCAGGCGCGCTCGTACTGAGCCCGCTTCTTGGAGAGGATCAGGCGGCCTTCCTTGTCCTCCTTGGTGAGAACGAGGGCTTCGACCTCATCGCCCACGGAAACGACCTCGTTGGGGTCGACGTCGTGCTTGATGGAAAGTTCGCGAGAAGGAATGACACCTTCGGTCTTGTAGCCGATGTCGAGCAGGACCTCGTCACGGTCCACCTTGACGATGGTCCCTTCGACGATGTCGCCATCGTTGAAGTACTTGATGGTCTTGTCGATAGCGGCGAGAAAGTCCTCGGCCGAGCCAATGTCGTTGATGGCTACTTGCGGCGAGGTGATGGAGGGACTTGGCATGTGGTGGGATGCTCCGGACAGGTTGAATCGTAGGGACAAAATGGTTGGTGTTTCTCGTGATGCGTCGAGGCGTTGCCGCCTGACGTCTCACGCGCACCCGTAGCCCATGTGGACACAGGTACTTGTCGAGGGTACTAGACCCGTAGACGCAGGCCAAACGCGGTCTGCTCCACTGCAGGGGAATGCCGTTCCGCCGATAGTCTTCGTGTCGTGTATCCCGCTCCGTCGCCCGTGCCGCCGCCATATCCGTATCTGGCGCCCATGCCGCGGCGAATCCGCAAGGTCGGCGCGCCCCTCGGCGTGATCATCGGCCTGGGTGTGCTGATCGGCTGCGTCCTGATCCTGACCACGCTGACCAACCCGATCGGCATGACCATCGGATTCGTGCTGGCCAGCATCGCGACTGCGGTGGTGCTGCTGACCTACCTGTGGTTCGACCGCTGGGAGCCCGAGCCTCCGCGGCTGCTGATCTTCGCGTTCATCTGGGGTTCCTCCATCAGCGTCGTCATCTCGGTGGTCCTGGAAACCATGTCGACGCCGCTGCTCGGCAAGGACGGTTTCGCGGCGATGGCCATCGGCGCACCGGTGATCGAAGAGGCCGCCAAGGGCGCGTTCCTGCTGCTGATGATGACCGGCCGGCGCCGCAACGAGCTCAATTCGCTGACGGACTGCCTGGTCTACGCCGGTTTCGTCGCCGCGGGCTTCGCGTGGCTGGAGAACATCTTCTACATCGCCATGGGCGAGACCATCGCGCACTCCCTGCTCACCGCCGCGCTGCGGCTGATCATGGGCCCCTTCGCGCATCCGCTGTTCACCAGCATGACCGGCATCGGCGTGTACCTGGCGCTGCAGCATCGCAGCGCCGGCGCCAAGGTGCTCTACATCGGACTCGGCTACGTCGCCGCGGTGGTCATGCACATGTTGTGGAACGGCTCGACCGTCGTCGGCGCCGGCGCCTATTTCGCGGTCTACCTGTTCTGGATGGTGCCGATCTTCACCCTCGCCATCGTCACGGGCGTGCTGGGCCGCCGTCGCGAGCAGCGGGTGGTCGCCGAGAAGCTGCCGGGACTCATCGCCTCCGGCCTGATCACGCCCAACGAGGCGACGTGGCTCGGATCGATGCGGACCCGCAAGGCGGCGATCGCGACGGCGACGCGGATCGGCGGCGCGCCGGCCGGGAAATCGGTGAAGGAGTTCGCCGTGCAGGTCGTCGAGTTGGCATTCGTCCGGGACCGCATCGACCGGGGCCTGGCCGACCAGCGGACCTACCAGCTGCATGCCGAGGAGGCGTACTGGCTGACCGCCACGCGGGCGCAGGCACCGGTACTGCAGTGGCTGACCAACTACCGCGCCGTCTGACTTAACGATTTGCGCGGGTCAGCGATACTTCTTGCATGCTCGCGCACCTTCTCGACGTCCTGCCGGCGTTCCTGGTCGCGTCGGTGATCCTGGCCGCGCTGCCCGGACCGGCGACGGCGCTGTTCCTGCACCGCTCGGTGCGCGACGGCCGCAAGGCCGGCCTGGCAGCTGTCGTCGGCAATGAGATCGGCGTCTGCGGGTGGACGCTGGCCGGCGGCGGCGGGCTGTCGATCCTGCTGACGGCCAATCACTGGCTGTCGCTGGCGCTGCACGTCGTCGGCGCCGCGATCCTGATCTGGCTGGGCATCAGCGCCTGGCGCAGTGCGAAACACCCCACCGACATGGCCGTGACCATGCCGCTGCGCGGCCGCACCCCGGGCGCGGCGTTCCGCGCCGCACTCGTGTCGATCGCCGCCAACCCCAAGCCCGCGGCCTTCGGGATCGTGGTGCTCCCCCAGTTCCTGCCGGCCGGCGGCCCGGTGCTGCCGACGCTGCTGGTGCTCGCCGCCATCCAACTCGTCATCGACACCTCGTGGTGCGTCGGTGTCGTCCTGGCCGCCGACAAGGCGCGAAACATTTTGAGCCGCACCCACATTCGTCAGCGCATCGAACGCGCCATGGGCGCGATCCTCGTTGCGCTCGGGATCGGGTTGGCGGCCGACGCCTAGCCCTAGTGGGCGGCGGCGTCCCAACTCGGGCCGTATCCGACCGACACCTCGAGCGGCACGTCCAGCGGGTAGGCGCTGCCCATCTGCTCACGCACCAAGGTCTCGAGCGCGGCCCGCTCGCCCTCGGCCACCTCGAACAGCAATTCGTCATGCACCTGAAGCAGGATGCGTGACTTCAGCCCGGCGTCCTTCATGGCGCGGTCGACGTTGATCATCGCGACCTTGATGATGTCGGCAGCGCTGCCCTGGATGGGCGCGTTGAGCGCGGCCCGCTCGGCCGCCTCGCGGACGTTGCGGTTGCTGCTGTCGAGTTCCGGCAGGTAGCGCCGGCGCCCCAGCACCGTCGAGGTGTAGCCGTCCTTGCGGGCCTGTTCGACCACCGAGTGCAGGTAGTCGCGTACCCCGCCGAACCGGTCGAAGTACTGGTCCATCTGCTGCTTGGCTTCTTCGGTCGAGATCTTCAGCTGCGAGGCCAGGCCGTAGGCCGACAACCCGTAGGCCAGGCCGTAGGACATGGCCTTGACCCGGCGGCGCAGTTCCGCGGTCACCTCTTCGCTCGGCACGCCGAAGGCCCGCGACGCGACGAAGGTGTGCAGGTCCTCGCCGGTGTTGAAGGCTTCGATGAGGCCGGCATCGCCCGACAGGTGCGCCATGATGCGCATCTCGATCTGGCTGTAGTCGGCCGTCATGAGCTCGGTGAAGCCCTTGCCCACGACGAAGGCTTCGCGAATCTGCCGGCCGGCCTCGGTGCGGATCGGGATGTTCTGCAGGTTCGGCTCGGTCGACGACAACCGGCCGGTGGCCGCGATGGTCTGGTTGAAGGTGGTGTGAATCCGGCCGTCGGAAGCCACCGCGTTCAGCAGCCCGTCGACGGTGACCTTGAGCCGGGTGGCGTCGCGGTGCGCCAGCAGATGCTGCAGGAACGGATGCCCGGTCTTGTCCAGAAGTGATTGCAGCGCATCGGCATCCGTGGTGTAGCCGGTCTTGGTGCGCTTGGTCTTCGGCATCTCGAGCTTGTCGAACAGCACCACCTGGAGCTGCTTGGGCGAGCCCAGGTTGATCTGCTCACCGATTGCCGCGTAGGCCGCCTCGGCGGCGTCGCGGATCTGGTCGGCGAACTGGCTCTGCAGACGGCCGAGCAGTTCGATGTCGACGGCGATGCCGGCGTCTTCCATCTCGGCTAGTGCCCGCTGCACCGGCAGCTCCATCTGGCCGAGCAGCGCCAGCGAGTCGATCCGGGCGAGTTCCACATCCAGCGCGTCGGCCAGATCGCCGACCGCCGCGGCACGCACGATCAGCGCCTGGACCGCGGCGTCGTCAACCTCATCGGGGTCGTCGAGCAGCGAAAGCTGTTGCTCCTCTTTGGTTTCCGCGCGTAGTTCGCGGCCCAGGTAGCGCACCGACAGGTCGTCGAGGGCGAAGCTGCGTTGCCCCGGACGGACCAGATAGGCCGCCAGTGCCGTGTCCGACGTGACGCCGGCGAGCGGCCAGCCGCGGCCGAGCAGGTCGTGCCACGCCAGCTTCGCCTCGTGCAGCGCCTTCGGCGGGCCCGGATCGGCCAGCCACGACGCCAGCGCCGCCTCGTCCTCGGTGTCCAGCCGCGCGGTGTCGATGTAGACGCCTTCGCCGCTGGCCGACACGATCGCCACCGCGGTGGCGTCGGCGTCGAAGGCCTTGTGCGTGCCCGCGACGGCCATGCCGAAGCGGCTGCCGTTGCTGTGCTCGGCGAGCCAGGCCGCCAGGGTGCCCGGCTCGAGCAGTCCGCCGCGGACGTCGAAACCGAGCTCGACCTCCGGCTCCACGGGCGACAGCGTGTCGAACAGCCGGTCCCGCAGGACCCGGAACTCCAGGTCGTCGAACAGCTGGTGGATGCGGTCGCGGTCCCACGGCTGCACCCGCAGGGCCTCCGGGGTGTGCGCCAAAGGCACGTTCCGGACCAGGTCGGTCAGCTCGCGGTTGAGGATGACGCTGGAGAGGTTGGCCCGCAACGAGTCGCCGACCTTGCCTTTGACCTCATCGACATGGTCGACCAGCGCCTGCAGCGAGCCGTACTGGTTGATCCATTTGGATGCCGTCTTCTCCCCCACACCGGGGATACCGGGCAGGTTGTCGCTCGGGTCGCCGCGCAGGGCCGCGAAGTCCGGATACTGCGTCGGAGTGAGGCCGTACTTCTCCACCACGGCGTCGGGGGTGAAGCGGTGCAGGTCGCTGACACCCTTTTTCGGGTACAGCACCGTCACGTCGTCGGTGACGAGCTGCAGCGAGTCGCGGTCACCGGTGACGACCAGCACCCGGAAATCCTCCGCCTCGGCCTGCGTGGCCAGCGTGGCGATCAGATCGTCGGCCTCGAACCCGTCTTCGGCCAGCACCGTGATGCCGAGCGCCCCCAGCACCTCTTTGGTGATGTCGATCTGGCCGCGGAACTCGTCGGGCGTGGCGGCCCGCCCCTCCTTGTACTCCGGGTACTTCTCTTTGCGGAACGTCTGGCGGGACACGTCGAAGGCCGCCGCGACGTGCGTCGGCTTCTCGTCGCGCAGCAGATTGATGAGCATGGCGGTGAAGCCGTACACCGCGTTGGTGGTCAGCCCGCCCTGCGTCTTGAAGTTCTCGGCGGGCAGCGCATAGAACGCTCGGAACGCCAGTGAATTGCCGTCCAGCAGCATCAATGTGGGCTTGGTGGTGGGCGGGGCGTCCGTTGCGGTGGGGCTCACGGCTCTAACTCTATTCAGGCCCACCGACAGCCAGTAACCGCCGCGCCATGTTCACCAACTCCCGGGCCGCCGGGCTCATCGGTCCACCGGCCCGCCACGCGAACACCAGCCGCCCCCGCAGTGCCGGCGTCAGCTTGATCAAGTGCAGATCGGTACGCGACCGCACCATCGCTTGCGGCAACACGGCGACCCCCAGACCCCGCGCGGCGAGGTCGGCCAGCGCCTGCGGTGTGCTCGCCTCGAAGGCGACGTGCACGTCGACGCCGACGGCGGCGCATGCGCCGTCGAACTGGTGCCGGATGCCGGTGCCGACGGGCAGCGCGATGACGGCACGCCCGGCCAGCTCCGCCAGCCGCAGGGCCCGCCGCGTGTGCCACGGATCGTCGAGGGCGACGGCGGCCACGATCGGCTGGTCGGTCACGACGACGGCTGCGAGCCCCGACGGCAGCGCGGCGCCGACCGACACGATGGCGGCGTCCAGCTGCCCGGTGCGAATCCCCTCGATCAACGCGTCCGAATTGGCGGTGCCGAGGGTGATGTCGACGTGTGGATGGGCCTCATGGAACCGGGCCAGCAGGCTCGGCATGTCGACGTCATGCGCGGTGACCGTGCCGATGGTCACGGAGCCGCGCACGAGGTCGCTCAATTCGGCCACCGCGGTCCGCGCATCGGCGGCCGCCGCGAGGGCCGCCCGCGCGTGCGGCAGCACTGCCTGTCCCGCCGCCGTCAACCGAACCTCGCGCCGGGCGCGGTCGAACAGCGGCTCGCCCAGTTCGCGCTCCAGCCGGGCGATCTGGGCGCTGACCGCGGGTTGCGCGACGTGGATGCGCTCGGCGGCGCGGGTGAAGTTGGCTTCCTCGGCGACGGCGACGAAGTACTCGAACTGCCGCAGTTCCATAAGCAATGATTATAGTTTGTGGACCAGATCGATATTGGACTTATGGTTTTGGCGCGCTGAGGCTGGAGTCATGACACCAGTACTCATCGCCGGCGCCGGTATCGGCGGACTCACCACAGCCTTGACGCTGCATGCGCGCGGTTTCGACGCACTCGTGCTGGAACGCGCAAATGACCTGCAGCCGTTGGGCGTTGGGATCAACCTGCTGCCGCACGCGGTCCGCGAACTCACCGAGCTCGGCCTCGGTGACGCGTTGACCGCCATGGCCGTGGCCCCGTCAGCGATCCGCTTCTACACCCATCGCGGCGAGCTGTTGTTCACCGAACCCCGCGGACTGGCTGCGGGCGACGCCCACCCGCAGCTGTCGGTGCACCGTGGGCGGTTGCAGATGATGCTGCTCGACGCGGTGCGGGCACGTCTCGGCGCCGACGCGGTTCGCACCGGCAGCGGCGTCACCGGATTCCGGCAGCGCGCCGACGGTGTCGTCGTGGACACCGCGGCCGGCCCGGTCGCGGGCTCGGCCCTCGTCGGCGCCGACGGCATCAACTCCGTCGTGCGCGCGGCGCTGCATCGCGGCCCCGATCCCTTGCTCTCGTCCGGTATCATCATGTACCGCGGGGCCAGTGACATCACGCCGTTCCTCGACGGGCACACCATGGCAATCGTCAAGGCCGACAACGGGGTTGACCTCATCACGTATCCCATCGGCGGCGGTCAGGTGAACTGGGTACTGCAGGTGCCCACCGGGCTGCCCGGCCCGGTGGACGGCGACGCCAGGTGGAACGCACCCGCGACCGCCGACGATGTCCTGCCGCACGTCGCCGACTGGGATCTCGACTGGCTCGGCATGAATGCGCTGATCGGCCACAGCCCGGCGCTGTTCAGTTACCCCATGGTCGACAAGGACCCGCTGCCACACTGGGGCGCGGGTCTGGTGACGCTGCTCGGCGACGCCGCGCACCCGATGTACCCCGTCGGGGCCAACGGTGCGTCGCAGTCGATCGTGGACGCGCGGGTGCTCGCCGACGAACTGGCGGCCCACGGCTTCGACGGGCTCCGGAGTTACGAGCAGGCCCGGCGCGCCGAGACCGCCGATGTCATCGCCGCCAACCGCGAGATGCACGTCGCGGGGGCATCTCGGGCGCCGGCGGATCTGGCGCGGGTCACCACCCGGTACCGGGCCGAGACCGCGACGAGCACCCGGTCATGACGGGCTGCCCGCCCGCAGCGGATCGAAGCGACGCAGCTGTTCGCGGATCGCTTCCGGCTGATCGGTGATCGCCGCGATGTGGCCGTCGGGCCGGACCAGGACGTAGGAGCCGTCCGGCACGTCGTAGTCCGGCCCGGGGCTCAGGCGGACTTGCGGGACGCCGAAATCGGCTGCAGCTGTCCCGAATTCGAGCACCGTCCAGTGCGGTCCGCGGAAGACGTCGAACAGCCGGCGGCCGTCGGGCAACAGGCCGTCGGGTGCGCGGTCGCCGGCCTGCGAGGTTGTAGGCGTCCTGCACGCCGGTGTTGACGCCCTGTCCCCCGGCCGGTGAATGCACGTGGGCCGCGTCGCCGGCCAGCAGCACCCGGCCCATCCGGAACTGTTGCACCATCAACAGATTCACGCGGTACTCCGAAATCCACCGCAGGTCCGACAGCACCACATCAGTCCGGCCCGAGCGCTGTACGAGCAGTTCCTGCATCGCGGCAAGCGTCAGCGTCGGAGGTTGCTCACCTGGCGCCATCGTCACCACCAGCTGAAAGTGCTCGCTGCCCGGCAGGTTCCACAGCGAGAACCGCTTGGCCTGGTCACCGTCACGCGTCAGCAGGTGACAGCACCTGCCGTCGACCCCGGTCACCCGGACGTCGCCCACGATGATGCGTTCCTCGGTCAGCGCACCGCCGAGAAAATCGACGCCGGACACCTTGCGCACCGTGCTGCGACCGCCGTCGGCGCCCACGAGGTAGGCGGCACGGATCGGGCCGCGACCGGTCTGTACGGTCACACCCTCGTCGTTCTGCGCGAAACCTGTTACCTCGGTATCGAATTCGATGGTCCCACCGAGTTCGACGAACCGTGCGGCCAGGATCTGGTCGGTCCGCCATTGCGGGATCAGCCACGTGAAGGGATACGGCACGGCCGGCGTGGCCGCCACTTCGGGCAGGCCCAGCAGCTCGTAGATCGGTTTGGTCCAGACCACCTCCGCGCCGCGGTACAGCCGCATGGGCGGAAACGTCTCACCGGCCGCCAGTACCGCACCGATGACACCCAGGTCGTCAAACACCTCGAGGGTGCGCGGTTGCAGTCCTTTGCCGCGCGAGCCGGGAAACAACGCCCGCGCCCGGTCCAGCACGCGAACCGGTATGCCGCGGCGCGCCAGCTCGATGGCGAGGGTCAGTCCGGTCGGCCCGGCGCCGGCGATCACGACAGTCATCGGGCGCCGCCCAACAGGGGCAGCAGTACGTCGTCGACGAGCAGCGTGCTGAAGGCGGCGTCGACGGGACGGTCGAGATGCATCTGCCGCAGGATCATCGCCTCTGCGACATCGTGGATCAGTTCGACGTCGGTGTCGGCGGCGATGTCGCCCCGCGCGATGGCGCGCTGCAGCGCGTCATGGAACGGCGACAGCTCCTCTTTGTCGAGGTGTTGGCGCATGGCCTCGGCAAGCTGTTCGTCGTGCCGCATGAGCGTCGCGAGTTCCGCCGTGACCCGGGTCAGCGGGTCGGCGACATTCGCTGCGACAGCGTCCATCACGGCGAACAGGTCGCTGCGCAGCGCCCCGGTATCGGGCATCGACGCGTTCCGGGCGGCGTCCGCGGCGTCGAGCGTGGCCCGGACCAGTTGCGCCTTGTTCGGCCAGCGGCGATAGATGGTCGCCTTACTGGCACCCGCCCGCACGGCCACTGCGTCGGTGGTCAATGCCGCGTAACCCCGCTCGACGAGCAACTCGGCCGTCGCCGCGAGCACCGCCTGTTCCCGCTCCATACCTCGAACCATGAACGAAGTGTACGAAACTGTTTCGTACACTTCAATGCGCTTTTCCCGGCTGCCGGGATAAAACTGCAACACGTTTCAGTTTCTGGCCTATCGGCAGCTACGCTGAGCTCGTGCCAGGAGTGACGGAAGCCGGGAGTCAGCCGGCAATTGAAGGTTGGTGGGACACCGACGAAAACGGTGCGCCACACCTGATCGGGGCCAAGTGCCCGCAGTGTGGGACCTACGTTTTCCCGCCGCGCGCCAACAACTGCCCCAGCCCGGCGTGTGACAGCGACGTGCTCGAGCCCGTCGCATTGTCGCGCCGCGGCACAGTGTGGAGCTACACCGAGAACCGCTATCCCCCGCCGGCGCCGTATCCGGCCGCCGACCCGTTCGAGCCATTCGCCATCGCCGCCGTCCAGCTGGAGGCAGAAGGCCTCATCGTGCTGGGCAAGGTCGTCGAGGGCACACTCGCCGCGGACCTCAAGGTCGGCATGGAGATGGAACTGACCACCATGCCGCTGTACACCGATGCCGACGGTGTCGAGCGCACCACCTATGCCTGGGAGATTGCGAAGTGAGCACGCCTGAGCCGTTGTACATCCTCGGTGCCGGCATGCACCCGTGGGGCAAGTGGGGCCGCGACTTCACCGAGTACGGCGTCGTCGCTGCCCGGGCCGCGCTGGCCGAAGCCGGCCTGGACTGGCGTCAGATCCAGCTGGTCGCCGGCGCCGACACCATCCGCAACGGATACCCCGGTTTCATCGCCGGGTCGACGTTCGCCCAGAAGCTGGGCTGGAACGGCGTGCCGGTGTCATCGTCCTACGCCGCATGCGCCAGCGGTTCGCAGGCCCTGCAGAGCGCCCGCGCCCACATCCTGGCCGGATTCTGTGACGTCGCGCTGGTCATCGGCGCCGACACCACGCCCAAGGGCGCCTTCGCCCCGGTCGGCGGCGAGCGCAAGAACGACCCCGACTGGCAGCGCTTCCACCTGCTGGGCGCCATGAACCCGGTGTACTTCGCCCTGCTGGCCCGCCGCCGCATGGACCTGTACGGCGCCACCTCCGAGGACTTCGCCCAGATCAAGGTGAAGAACTCCAAGCACGGCCTGAACAACCCGAATGCCCGCTACCACAAGGAGGCTTCGGTCGAGGACGTGCTGGCCAGCCCGGTCGTCTCCGACCCGCTGCGGCAGCTGGACATCTGCGCCACCTCGGACGGCGCCGCCGCGCTGATCGTGGCCAGCGCCGACTTCGCGCGTAAGCATCTCGGCTCGCTCGACGGTGTGCCGTCGGTGCGCGCGATCAGCACCGTCACCCCGCAGTACCCGCAGCACCTGCCCGAATTGCCGGACATCGCAACGGATTCCACCGCGGCCATCGCCGGACCAGAACGGGTGTTCAAGGACCAGATCCTCGATGCGGCGTACGCCGAGGCCGGCATCGGTCCCGACGACGTCAACCTCGCGGAGGTCTATGACCTGTCGACCGCGCTGGAGCTCGACTGGTACGAGCACCTGGGGCTGTGCGCCAAGGGTGAAGGCGAGCAGCTGCTGCGCTCCGGTGCCACCACCATCGGTGGCCGCGTGCCGGTCAACCCGTCGGGTGGTCTGGCGTGCTTCGGTGAGGCCATCCCCGCCCAGGCCATCGCGCAGGTGTGTGAGCTGACCTGGCAGCTGAAGGGTCAGGCCACCGGCCGCCAGGTCGAAGGTGCGCGCGTGGGCGTGACCGCGAACCAGGGCCTGTTCGGCCACGGTTCGTCGGTGATCGTCGCGCGCTGACGTTTCCGAGCCGCTGAACGTGAAGAAAATCCCGGGGAATTTCCGATTCCCCGGGATTTTCTGCACGCTGGGCCGGTGATGATCTCGGTCCGGGTCAAGCCGGGCAGCCGCAAGGGTCCGTTGGTCGAGACCGACGACGACGGCACGCTGGTCGTCTACGTCCGCGAACCGGCGGTCGACGGCAAGGCAAACACCGCGGTGATCCGCGTGCTGGCCGAGCATTTCGAGGTGCCGAAGTCACGGGTCGAGTTGGTGTCCGGCGGCGCGGCCCGCATCAAGCGGTTTCGGATCGACGAGTAACTGCGTAGTCCCAGGACATCGAGTCGCCGATTACCGGTAGCCTGCTGACAGCAAGTCTGAGTGGGTCGGGCCACCGGACAGTGCGGGGCGCTTCAGCACGCCCTGACCGGGGAGGGTCGCAGTGGGAGCAGGGGTGGACGACAGATGAGTGACGCCCAGCCATCAGCGGATTTCCAGCAGCCGGTCGAGTTGGGCAGCATCGAGCAGGCCGACCGGACGTTGGTGCGGTTCCTCCCGGTGCTTGTGATGATGGCGGCCGGGGTATTGATTCTGGCTCTGCTGATCCTGGGGCTGTTGATGCCACACTCGCCGGCCATCTACTACCCGTTGAGCATGCTGGCGGCCGTCGCGGTACCGACCCTGATGTATCGGCAGAAGCGGCGGCAGCTGAACACCGAGTACCGGCAACACAAGCGCCTGACGCTCTCCCCTGCCGGTCTGCGTCGCGTCGACGGAGCCACGGTGGTCGACATCCCTTGGGGCGGCATCACCCGAATCGATTTGGAACCGGTCAGTTTCGCTGCACAGTCGAAGGGTCCGATCGTCTCGCCGGTAGCCGGCGTCGCCAATGCGGCCAAGGCCATCGCGCATTCGGTGCGCGCGTGGGGCATCCTCGGCGACGGCACGGTGGCGGCCGCACCGGGCGCGTCGCCGCGGGTGCTGAAGATGCACGATGACCGTAACGGGTCCCGGCTGGCCGCCGGCGAGGTTGCCCACACCCCCAACGCCCTGATCTTCCCGTCTGAGTTCGAACGCGACTGGATCGACGGCACCATCGGCGCCTGGCTTCGGCACTACCGCCCGGACATCGGGCTCGACGCATTCCGCAACCGATGAGCAGCGACGCAGAATTGCCTGGGTCGGCCGGCGCGAGCCGGGCCGGCCGTTGGGCGCTGTGGGCGGTGGCCGTGGTGGCGTTGATCGCGGCCATCGTGGTGGTGGCAGTGACGGTATGGCCGGCGCCGCGCGCTGGACTCACCCCGACACCCGCGCCGTCGGCCGACCAGCTGCACGCCCAGCAGGTGGTGACCGCGTGGCTTCAGGCCGCCGACAGTGGCGACGCGGCGAAGGTGCGGCAGCTGACGTGCGCCAACCCCACCGGCACCATCGCCCGGGACCTGCCGACGATCCTCGACCCAACCGGGTATCGGGTCGAGGCCCGCGACCACATCGACGGGTTCTTCCGGTATGCCAAGACCCGCGACGGCGCCCAGATCGACGTGATGTACCGGCAGATCGGGCTCTCCCCGACCGGACGACAGCACGCCGCGATCGGCGCCAACAACTTCTTCGGCGATACGTACGTGCTGGTGTACGAGGACGATGAGCTCAAGGTATGTGGGGCGATCTCATGACACCCCGACCGGCCGGGTACCGCTGGCCGCTGCTGACCGCGATCGTCGCGGTGGTAATGCTTTGTGCGGCAGTCGGATTCACACTGACCCACGAGCGGGTGACGGTGCGGCCCATCGCCGCGGCGGCGGCGATGCCGCGCGAGCAAGGTGAAGCCGTCGCTCAGAGCACCGTGCGGTTGTGGGCGCATCAGGTCGGCGACCGCCAGGGCGCGAACGTGCGTGCGCTGACGTGCGCGGCGTCCGGTCGGGACACCGACGCCGGTAAACGCCTGGCCCAGGTCGGAGCGCCCGGCTCGCCGATCGAGATTCTCGGGTTCGGCGACTTCACCGAGGACACCGCCTCCGGCTGGTCGATGTTGGTGTTCTTCTTCCGTCCGGGCGCCAGCGACAACGGCAAGGTGTTCCACTTCGCCGTCGAAGACGAGGAACTTCGCTTGTGCGACATCACCGACCCACCGTCGCTGGGTTGACAGGGCGGTAATGATGAAGGCGATCGAAGGCCCCGTCGACCGCGCGAAGGTTCACGCGCTCGCGGTGGACTGGGCAGATGATCCATCGTCGGTCGTGGAGGTGACCCACGACGAGTTCAACGATGATGAACTCAACGGCGGCTACGCATTTCGCTGCGACCGCGGGATGTTCATCTGCAACATCCATGGCGGCCGCACGTGGACGATCGATCCGGGAACTACCGCAGGCAGACGGGCGAAAATCGAGGAATTCTGGCGTCACACCCAGCACCAGCATCGACCACTTCGGCCGGAAGATGTCAGCGAGTGGCATCGCGCTGCCATCGCCGCCCTGGTGCGCGGCGCCGTGAGTGTCGGCGACTTACCCGAGTCGGAGCGTCTCGGCGTCGCCAATATCCCGAGAGCCGATACGGTGCTCATCCGATTGCGAAGGTGTACAAGCGAATCCACCGAGGCTGCGGCGCTGCGAAGTCTGGCTGCCGCGGACTGGCTGACTGCGATACCCGCGGAACACGAAGCGGCACATCCATGTCCGCTCTGCAAGCTTCCCGCGATCGGAACGTACCGGCAGTACACCAGCGTTTGCGACGACTGCTACGCCAAGACCGTCTGCACGGATGGCCGAATCGTCAGCGGCTACAACACGCGCTGGTCGGGCGGATTTGAGGCGGTGCACGCGGATGACCGCAGCGTCTGCGCACAAGTCACCCATGATGGCCTGGTCTCGGTCGACGGCCGGCCCTGCCACATGGGCGAAGCCAGGTTCGGCGGCGTATTTGTCGGAGTCGAAGGTTTGCGCTGCTAGCGCTGCCGACGCTGGTGTCGGCCGAATTGTCCATGTGGCAAGCAATTTTCACGTTCGCGGTGCAATACTCGAAATCACGAAACATCCAGAGGGGGGATGGTGTGAGAGGTCGTGCGGTCGTCGGGATTCTGGCGGCGTTGGTTCTCGCCGGTTGCGGCACTTCGGGAAACGGTTCCGGTCGCTCATCCGCGCCGACGGTGGGGACTCCGGCGGACCTGCTGGTCGCGATCCCCACCACGACGCCGAAACCGTCGTGGACGATCAAACTCGCCGAAGTGGTCCACGCCCCGGACCTGAAGCAGGGCATCCTGCCCGGCAGCGTCGAGGACCGGGCGTTCGCGCTGGCCTACCCCGCCCACCCGGACCCAGCCGGACCTGGCACCTCCTGGGTCTACTCGTTCACCCCCCGCACCGGCGCGATCCTGTTCAGTGGCGTCGAATTATCGGGCAGCGTGGCGGGCTGCTACATCAACGGCCCAGACCAGCTCACCTGCCTCGGCCGACAGAACGCCGCCGTGGCCGATTCACATCCGTGGGCGTGGGTGCTCGACAGCCACACCGGCAACGTGACCTACAACGGCCCCACCGACATCGTCAACGGCGACACGATGAGCGTGTACAAGGTCGGCCAATACCCGGTGGTCGCCGTACCCGGCACCGGCTGGTACGGCATCGGCTCCTCCGGGGAGAAGACCTGGTTCGTGCCCGGCAGCGGCAAGGCCAGCGACGACACCTTCTGGTCCCGCGACATCCCCCCGCAGCGGCTGGTGGTCGGTGACCGACCCGATGGAACCTACCTGGTGTACTCGGTCAGTGACGGCGCGGTCATCGTCGACAAACTGACCGCCCGGCCGTGGGTATACGACGGCGGTTACGCGGTACCGGGCCGCAGCGCCAGCGATCCCGAGGGCCGAATCACGTTCTACGACAACGCTGGAAAAGAACTGTCGCACTTCACCGTTGGCGCCGGTCGCGGCGCTTGGCAGGTCATCAGCCGCGGCGCGCTGCTGGTCGTCCAGTACGGCAACCCCAAGGCCCCGGACCAGATGCGGTGGCTGGTCTTCGACGCCACCGGCAAGAAGATCGCCGATCTGCCCTCGCAAGGCGAGCCAAGTAAGACCCGGACGATGATCATCGGCGACAAGATGTACGTCTCGGACACCGCCGGCATCGAGAACACCGCCAAAGAAAACCCGTGGAAGCAGATCGATCTGGCCACCGCCAGCATTCTGCGCACCTGCGCCGACCTGAACCTGCGCGGCTACGTCGCCTCCGACGGCAAAACCATCCTGTCAGGCACCATGGGCGAGGCCGGGCACATCACCGAAAACGCTGTCGACCCGTCCAGCTGCCAGACCCTGTGGTCGATGGACTCCAGAGACGGCGGCGTCGTCAAAGTCAACACCTCACTGGTGCAGTACTCGGACACCCAACTCAACGGTGTAACCGCCTGAAGGCACCATATTCGCGAATCCTCAACAATGCCGGTAGTCGCGGCAGGACAGTAGGGTCATGCCCCGCATCACCGCCGTCCTCGGCGACATCACGCAGCAGGATGTCGACGCGATCGTCAACGCCGCCAACAACGCGATGCGCGGTGGCGGCGGCGTGGACGGCGCCATTCACCGGGCCGGCGGGCCCGCGGTACTCCAGGACTGCATCGAGCGCTTCCCGCACGGCCTGGCGACCGGCGACGCCGGCTGGACCACCGCGGGCAATCTCCCGGCCCGGTGGGTGATCCACACCGTCGGGCCGAATTACCGCGCGGGCCAACGCGATCCGGAGTTGCTGCGGTCCTGCTACCGGCGTTCCCTCGATGTCGCCGACGAGCTGGGTACGCAGAGCGTGGCGTTCCCGTTGATCAGCGCGGGTATCTACGGCTGGCCGCTGGACGACGCGATCGCGATTGCGGTCGAGACAGTTGCTGCGAGCCCCGCTCAGGTGGCCGACGTCAGATTCGTGGCATTTAACGACAGCATTTTCGCGCGGATCAACGGACGGCTGGCGTCAGACTCGAGGTAGTCGTCCGGGCCCGGTGGTTGCGTTGACATTGCGCTGGCGCACCAAGACTCCGAGTAGCGAAGACCCTCAGCGCAGGGTCAACTCAAGTTCAGCGCCCAGAACCGTTGACCCCTACGTGACGGCGCACCTCACTCGAACAAATGCGCCCTGGATACAGAATCAAGGCGGGGCGGACATTCAGGCGACGCCGAGGTAGGCGGCTCGGATGCTGTCGTCCTTCAGCAGATCGCGGGCATTGCCGCTACGGGTGACGGCGCCGGTCTCCAGGATGTAGGCCCGATCGGACCGGCTCAGCGCCTGTTGCGCGTTCTGCTCGACCAACAGCACCGTGGTGCCCTGGCTGTTGATCTCGGAGATGATCCGGAAGATCTGCGAGATGACCATGGGCGCCAGCCCCATCGACGGTTCGTCGAGCAGCAGCACCTTGGGCCGGGCCATCAACGCGCGGCCGATCGCCAGCATCTGCTGCTCGCCACCGGACAGCGTGCCGCCGGCCTGCGTCCGCCGTTCGGCCAGCCGCGGGAACGTCGTCAGCACCCAGTCGAGCCGCTCGTCGTGGTCGTGCTTGGACTCGAATTTGCGTCCGTAACAGCCCATTTCCAGGTTCTCGACCACCGTCATGCCGGGGAAGACCCCGCGGCCCTCGGGGGCCTGGATGAGACCCTTCGTGACCCGTTGGTGCGCCTTGACCTTGGAGACGTCCTGACCGTCGAACCACACCGAACCCGACGTCAGTGGCCGCAGGCCGGAGATGGCCCGCATCATGGTGGTCTTGCCCGCACCGTTGGAGCCGAGCAGGGTGACGAGTTCGCCCTCCCGCACGACCAGCGAAACACCATGCAGCGCTTGAATTCTGCCGTAGTGGACGACGGCGTCGCGGACCTCCAGCAACACCGGCCGCGGGTCGAGGTCGACGGATTCAGAGCTCGTCATCGGGCACCCCCAGGTAAGCGGCGATGACCTTGGGGTCCTCGCGAATCTCGGCAGGCAGGCCTTCGGCGATCTTGCGCCCGAACTCGAGCACCACGATGCGGTCGGTGACGCCCATGACCAGTCGCATGTCGTGTTCGATCAGCAGCACGGTGTAGCCGTCCTCCCGGATCGCGTGGATCAGTTCGATGAGTGCGGACTTCTCGCTCGGGTTGAAGCCGGCGGCGGGCTCGTCCAGGCACAGCAGTTTCGGCTCGGTGGCCAGCGCCCGGGCGATCTCCAGCCGGCGCTGGTCGCCGTACGACAGGTTCCGCGCTTTTTCCTCGCCGCGGTGCGCGATCCCGACGAATTGCAGTAGCGCCGCGGCACGCTCGATGGCGTCGCGTTCCTCGCGGCGGTGCCGGGCGGTGCGCAGCAGTGCGCCCGGGACCGACGTCTTGTGCCGGGCGTCGGTGCCGACGACGACGTTCTCCAGCGCCGTCATCTCGCCCCACAGCCGGATGTTCTGGAAGGTGCGCGCGATGCCGCGCCGGGTGATCTCGTGGCGCTTGATCTTGCCGAGCGGCGCGCCGTCGAACATCACCGAGCCGGACGACGGCCGGTACACACCGGTGATCGCGTTGAAGCAGGTGGTCTTGCCGGCGCCGTTGGGGCCGATGAGACCGAGAATCTCGCCGCGCCGGATATCGAACGTCACCGCATCGAGCGCGGTGAGCCCGCCGAACTTGACCGTGAGATCGGTTGTGGCCAAGAGCTTCTCGCCCTCGGCGACCTGTACGTCACGGTGCAGGGCGGCCAGTTCCTCGTCTGGCGCGGGCTCGAAGATGTCGCTCATGCCGCCGCCTTCGATTCGTCGGCATTGCGCAACAACGCCCGCGCCGACTTGCCGTACGACAGCAGCTGCTGGCGCACCGGGAACAGACCCTGCGGCCGGAAGATCATCAGCACCACCAGAGCCAGGCCGAAGAACAGGTACTTTAGGTCGCCGAGATTGATGCCGAGCACATGCACCCCGAGCAGCCGGTTGGGCAGGTACACGATGATGAACGCACCGACGATCACGCCGAGTTTGTTGCCCTGCCCGCCGAGGACCACCGCGCACAGGAACAGCATCGAGTTGATGATGTTGAAGGTGGGCGGCGCGACGTACTGCACCTGACCGGCATACAGCGCGCCCGACAGGCCGCCGATGCCCGCGCCGATGACGAACGCCCACAGCTTGAACTTGAACGTGTTGACACCCATGACTTCTGCGGCGTCCTCGTCCTCGCGGATGGCGACCCACGCCCGCCCGACGCGGCTGCGTTCCAGGTTGCCGACGAGCAGCAGGATGCCGATCATGAGCACCAGCCCCAGCCAGAACCACCACGTGCCGTAGTTGGCGGCGCCGGCGGAGTTACCGCTCGAGAACACGCCCGTCGGGAGTTTGTCCGTCTCCCCCAGTCGCGGATAGGCGATCTGGTTGAGGCCGCGGGCACCGTTGGTCAGGTCGGAGAGGTTGTCGGCCAGCAGCCGGATGATTTCGCCGAACCCGAGCGTGACGATGGCGAGGTAGTCGCCGCGCAACCGCAGTGTCGGGATGCCCAGCACCAGGCCGGCCATGGCGGTGACCGCCATGGCCAGGGGGACGCAGGCCAGCCAGGCCCAGTCCTTGTCGAGGAACCCGTCGACCCCGACCTGGTTCCAGGGGCTGTCGGGGCTGGTCAGCAGCGCGACGGTGTAGGCACCGACGGCGTAGAACCCGACATAGCCGAGGTCGAGCAATCCGGCTTGACCCACAACGACATTGAGGCCGATCGCGATGATCGCCACCATCGCGAACTGCGCCATGGTGCCGCCGAAGCTGATGCCGGGTGTGTTGAGGAACGACGGGGTGTGCAGCGGCAGGTACGCCACCAGAACGAACACGAGAACGCCGAAGGACCACTTCGCCGGTCTCGACTGTTGATCCCACCATCGGCGGATCTGGTCGCCGGGTGCCAGCAGGTACCGGGCTACGCCGTCGTTTCGATGCTGCCCGCTCATGCGCGTGCCTTCCCGAGACTTTCACCGAGTATTCCGGTGGGACGGACCAACAGCACCAGCACGAGGAGGACGAACGCCACCACGTCGCGCCATTGGGTGCCGAAGAACGCCTGGCCGTAGTTCTCCATGATGCCGAGGATCAACCCACCGAGCAGGGCGCCCCGCAGGTTGCCGATACCGCCGAGCACCGCGGCCGAGAATGCCTTGATTCCCAACAGGAAGCCGCCCGAGTAGATGATGCCCTGCGGCACCTTCAAGGTGAAGAGCAGAGCCGCGGCACCGGCCAGCAGGCCACCGATGAGGAACGTCGTCATGATGATGCGTTCCCGGGACACGCCCATGAGGGTTGCGGTCGTCGGGTCCTGCGCGACGGCGCGGATGCCGCGGCCGAACTTGGTGCGGTTGAGCGCGATGTCGGTGAGCAGCGCCAGCACGATGGCGGCCACGACGATGACGATGGTGACGTTCGAGATGTTCGCGCTGAAGAGCGTGAACTGAGTCTTGGGTTGTACCAGGATGATCGGCTGCTGGGCATTGCTGCCGCCGAAGCCCTTCAGAATCTTCGGCAGCACGAAGTGCACGAATTCCTGGAGGACGAACGACATGCCGATGGCGGTGATGAGGAACGTCAGCCCGCGCGCATTGCGGCGGCGCAGCGGCCGGTAGGCCACGACCTCCAGCCCGACGGCCGCGGCGCCGGAGACCAGCATCGCGACCACCATGGCGACGCCCAGGTAGAAGATGGTCAACCCGACGCCCAGGTTGTAGGCGTTTCCGCTGGGCTTGAACCCGAGAATGATCTCCAGCGCGAAGTACGCGCCGAACATGCCGAGCATGAAGATTTCCGAGTGCGCGAAGTTGATCAGTCGCAGCACGCCGAACACCAGGGTGTAGCCGACGGCGACGAGGGCATAGATCGCACCCCACGACAACCCGTCAATCGTCAACTGCCAGAACCCGTTCACCAGGTTGTCGACGTTGAAATTGATGTTGGCCGCGGTGCACACGTAGTGGCCGACGCAGTCGGGTGTCATCGGGTGGCGGCTCCTCGGTTATCGCGGTGGTGAGAGTCCAGGAACGACGACGCGCCCGGCACGGGGTCCGGACGCGTCGTCGTCTGCAGATTCCTACTGGACCTTGTAGATCCAGATCAGGTTGGTGGTCAGCTCACCCTTGTTGTTCCACTGGTACTTGCGGGCCACGCCCTGACCTTCGTACTTGGTCACGAAGTCCAGCAGCGCGGGCCGGGTGACGGCACCCGAGTCGATGCCCTTGACCAGGATGGTGCCCAGGTCATAGCCCTCGGTGCTGTACGTGCCGGGCTCCTGGCCGAACTTCTTGGTGTATTCCTCGGCGAACTGCTTGCTCGCCGGGCCGCACGGGCAGGACAGGATGGCGCCCTTCGTCGCCTCGCCGCCCTGCTTGACGAACTCGGGGTCCTTCGTGCCGTCGGCGCTGGCGAACGTCGCGGTGACGCCGCCGTCCTTGAGCTGCTGAGCGAACGTCGCGGCCTCGGCGTAGTAGCCGCTGTAGAAGATCGCGTCGGGCGCGGCACCCTTGATCTGGGTGACGGCCGCCGAGAAGTCCTTGTCGCCCTTCTTGACCGAGATGTTGCACGCCGAGTCGGCGACCGGTCCCAGCGTGGTGCGCACGGCCGTGGCCAGGCCCAGGCCGTAGTCGGTGCTGTCGTCGACGACGCAGACCTTCTTGTAATTGAGCGTGTTCTTCAGGTAGTTCGCAACCGACGGGCCCTGCACGCCGTCGTTGGCCAGGCCGCGGAAGAAGGTCTTCCAGCCGTTCTCGCTCAGCGTGACATTGGTGGCCGAGGCGGTGGCGGCGACGAGGCCGGCCTGGTCGAAGACGGTGCCGGTGGCCTTGGTCTCGCCGGAAAAGGCGGGGCCGACCAGGCCGATGGTGAACTTGTCGTCGACGATCTGCGGCGCGATGCCCGTCGCCTTCTGCGGGTCACCCTCGGTGTCGAAGGTCTTGAGCGTCACCTGGCAGCCGGGGTTGGCCGCGTTGTGCTTGTCGATGGCGAGCTGCACGCCGTCCTTGATGTTGATGCCCAGTGCGGCGTCGGGGCCGTTCAGCGCGCCCGCCATGGCGATGTTCACCGGCGGGCAGGTGGCCTTGCCGTCACCGGCGGGATCGGCAGGAGTCGCGCCGGCGGCGCCCTTGACCTCGGCACCGTTCTCGTCGATCTGCACCTGTTCGACGATCTTGAGATTCGAGCCGGCCGCGCCGCTCTGCTTCGGATCAGACTGGCTGCATCCCGCCAGACCGAACACGATCAGACCGGCACTGCCGACTGCAAGAGCATTCCGAGCTACGCGACTGCGCACGCTTCACCTCCGGGTCATGGTTACGTGGCACCGGACGCGGCCTGCACTCTTCGCAGGTGGGGCCGACATCCGCTGCTTCGCGTAGACAGTAACCAACACGGCGCGGCTATACGCGCTGTTGAGCGATGCTGGCCGACGTTGTCTTCATCGGACCTGTGTAAATGCTGCGGCCGGAAACACAGAGTTAACGGGACGCGCCTGCGGGACTCAGCCGGCTGACGGTTCTGTCGCTTCCGCGGCCGGCGGATCCAGCGTCTCGACGACGACCTCGGCGACGCGTTTCATCGTGGTGCGACGGTCCATGGCCGCCCGCTGAATCCACTTGAACGCCTCGGGTTCGGTCATGCCCTGCTTGGTCTGCAGGATACCTTTGGCGCGCTCGACGAGCTTGCGCGTCTCGAGCCGGTCGGACAGCGACAGGACTTCCTTCTCCAGCGCTGTCAGCTCACCGAAGCGGCTCACCGCAACCTCGATGGCCGGCACCAGATCCGTGATGGAGAACGGCTTGACCAGGTAGGCCATGGCACCTGCATCGCGGGCCCGTTCGACCAGCTCACGCTGGGAAAACGCGGTCAGGATCACGATGGGCGCGATGCGCTTGGCGGCGATCTCGGAGGCGGCGTCGATGCCGTCGCGGCGCGGCATCTTCACATCCATGATCACCAGGTCAGGCTTGAGCTGCTCGGCGAGCTCGACGGCCTCCTGGCCGTCGCCGGCCTCGCCGACGATCTCGTAGCCCTCCTCGCGGAGCATCTCCGCCAGGTCCAGCCGGATGAGCGCCTCATCCTCGGCCACGAGGACTCGGCGCGGTGCGACATCAGATGTTGACCCGGTCATCCCCATATTGTCGCGTGAGCGGTCCGATGAAGCGACCTCGGGGCGCGGCGGGCCCTGAGAATCACATCAACTATGGTGGTACACCGCACCCGGTCAACGGGTGCGACGCCCTCGTATCCCAACTGGCAGAGGAAACGGATTCAAAACCCGTGCAGTGTGAGTTCGAATCTCACCGAGGGCACCAAAACATTTGCGAATGTTCTTGCAGGTCAGGAACTTATTGGCAGCTGGAATCTGGTTTCGCTCACCCCCTTTGGCTGCATTTTGGCTACATTCGCGGCGAACGAAAACCCAGCTAGACGCTGGTCGTGCGCATCGGCAACAGCCTCCGCGTCACGGTCAAAGAGGTCGGCATACGTGTCCAGCGTCATCGCGGCCGAAGCGTGGCCCAGCATCTTCTGAACCGCCTTCACGTTCGCCCCGGCCGACACCGCGAGCGACGCGGCAGTATGTCGGAGGTCGTGCGGGGTGATCCGCGGAAACACAGGCGTGACCGGATCGAGTTTCGGATGGGCCAGACGTTCCGCAGCGCGCGCCTTGTCCGCCGCGGTGATGCAGCGCTGGACCGCGTAATCGAACCAGCTCCTGATACCCGGCGACTTCGCATAGTCACCGTCGGCAGCCGGGAAAACGATGCTGTCACGGCCCTTCCCCTGGCATACCGGCGCGAGCAGCTCGACGAGAAACTTCGGAAGCGGCACTGTGCGTCGCTCGTGGGTCTTCGGCGTGCCGACAATGATCTCGGTACCGACACCGACTGCGTTGCGCCGCACGTGGATACGCCGCTTGAGCATGTCGACGTCAGCGACATGCAGACCGGCCAGCTCACCCCACCGCAGTCCGCAGTACGCGAGCACCAGGACGATGACACCCTTGTCGGGTCCGCCCTCGACAGCGAGGGCCATCACCTGCTCGTCGGTCAAGTAGTGATGCTCGCCCTTGACTTTGCGGGGCAGCTTCACTCCGCGGGCCGGGTTTGTCAGCAGCCTCCGGTCCTTCACAGCTTCATCGAGGATTCCCGCCAGGACATTGAAGGACCTGGTGACAGTGACGGGTCCGCTGCCAGCCTTGGTCATCTCCGCCACCCAGGACTTGACCGCGCTGTGCTTCAGGTTCGCGAGTTTCGTTTTGCCCCAACGGGGTTCGACGTGGACCCTCCACGCCGATTCTTCAACGCGGGCAGACGAAGGTTTGAGGTGTGTGCGGCTCGCCAGCCACTCAGGTCCGAGCTCGCCGATGGTGACCTTGGCCGCATTCGCGTCGATGTATTCGCCGCGCATCTTGCTGACGCGCGTTGTGGCCTCGAAGTCCTGCGCCTGCTTTTTCGTCGCGAAGCCGCGGCGCTTCGTCACCCGCCCCTCTGGCGTGCGGTACTGCACCAGCCATAGGTCGCCCTTGGTTGCCGTGGAGTACTTCGTGATGCTGGCCATGGATCAGCTCTCCCTGCCACGCCGGTTGGCGATGCGGCGAGATGGAACCCCAGACTCGAACACCGTCCGCGCACGACCTTCGGGCAGACCCCGCTTCACCGCTTCGGCGAGGTCACCGACCATCCAGTCTGGGTGCACTTCCACCGCCCACTGCATCCATCGCATGAACTTCACGGCCGCGTCATCCGCAGAGTCGCCGACGTCGCTATCCGTGGAGCCGTCCAGCGGCTGCCTGGCCACCAGCCAGTTCCACAGCCTGACAGCAGATACCGCCATCGCAGGTCCGGTGACCTCAACTTCGACGTCATCGGTTGCAGCAGAAGGCATTAGCAGCGTTGCCGGCGTTACGCCCAAGGCGATCGCGAGCGCGACGAGATCGTCAGCGTCGACGCGCCTCTCCCCTGATTCGATCCGGCGAAGGCCGAGCGGCGGTATCTCACGCCCCATCTCGGCGAGGTTCCTGCTCAGCTCGGCATAGCTCAAGCGTTGTTTCTCGCGCAGCCTTTGGACGTTGTGCCACACCGCGGTCCCACTGGGACCCAGCTCCGATTTCTTCCCTGCCACACAGCCGAATGTATCAAAGATGAAGATTCCTGTCGATACTTGATCTCACCGACGAGCAATGATAAAGATGTAGTTACACCGATCAGATTTATCGCATATGCGATCAAAGATGGAGGACTAGTGACTACCTGCCGGGACGAACTGCAAGACTTGCCGGAGCTGATGCTGCCCAAGGAACTCGCGCCAGTGCTGCGGACGACAACCGCCAGCCTCGCCGATGACCGTTACCTGGGCCGAGGCATCCCGTTCGTGCGACATGGCCGAAAAGTGTTGTACCGCAAGGCTGCAGTGCTGGCGTACCTCAAGGCGAACACCGTCACGCCTGAGAGCGCATGATGAGCGAGCACGTGACAGGGCCGCCGGAAAGCGAAGTGCCGGCCCCCGCACAGGAAACCGGCACCCACCACGACCACCACGTCGATAGCTCCGATAATAGCGCGCGGGCCGACATCAAGCCGGGCACATCGCTGGTATGGGTGCCGTGCACTCGTACACAAGCGCCCCAAGACGTCCGCAGCCTGATCCGTCGCCGGCGCGACGCCGCGGCCCGCTCGCAGCCACTGGACTGCGGCTGCCGCGATCCCTGGGCGTGCGACTGCACCGACCCACCGCTCACCGATCGCTGGGTCGACGCTTCAGCCAGCGCTGCCCGCCACCTCCTGGCACAGGGCCACACGCCCCTGCTCGAAATCGAAGTACTCCAAGCGCTCTGGCGTCGCGGCGGCCATGATCGTCGGCTCGCTCAACACCTTCACCAGCTGACTGACGGAGTCGTCGCGTGAACCGGGCAGCTCAGTGACTCGAGCACCCATCTGGGCCGCTTACCAGATCAACGGCGCCCACCGTCGCGACTGCCCCATGTGCGGCGCCGGCCCCAACCAATGGTGTGTCGACATCCGAGGACGGCTCCGGCGCGTCCCGTGCGTCCTACGAACCGCCGCTGTCTAACCCCCGCGTCATCCCCATTCCCCCAGGCCTTGGACGACCCCTGGAGCACCATGACCACCACAGAGCCCGACACCACGGACTCACTCCTCGCCGGCATCGTCACCGCCGCCGAACTCTCCCACGAACACTTCCCAGACCTGACCGAATTTGTCCCCGGCATCATCTTCGAGGGCTTCGGGATCGTCGCCGGCCCACCGAAACTCGGCAAATCCTGGCTCACACTCGGCATCGCCCTCGCCGTAGCCGGCGGCGGCCGAGCACTCGGCCAAATCGAATGCGCTCAGCGGCCTGTGCTCCTCCTGGCGCTCGAGGACTCACAACGGCGGCTCCAAAGCCGAATCACCACCCTGTGGGGTACCGAGATACCCCCGTACAAGCTGCATCTACTCACTCAGGTCGGCCCAAACCTGTTGGTGCCCACCATCTCAGCGTGGTTGCAGCAATACCCCAACGGCTTGGTCGTCCTCGACACACTCGGCCGGGCCAGACGGCAACGCAGAAACGGAGAAGACCCGTACTTGGCCGACTACGCGGCCGGCGTCGAACTCAAGCAATGCGTCGACGCCTTCCCCGGCTCCGCGCTCCTGGGCGTCCATCACACCCGAAAGGCGCACTCCGATGACTTCATCGACGCGCTGTCAGGCACCCAAGGCCTCGCTGGCTCCGCCGACTACGTCTTGGTGCTGAAGCGGCCCCGTAACAGCACCGAAGCCACCCTCCAGCTCACCGGCCGCGACGCCCCCGAAGGCGAATACGCCCTCACCGTCCAGGCCGGGGCATGGTTGCTCAACGGACGTGATCTAAACGCCGCGAGCGACGCAGCCCAAACCCTGAGGGAACGAGGCAATCTCGGCGATCGGTCCGCGGACATCCTCAACGTCGTCAACGCCCGCACCCGAGAAGGTCTGATCACCACCGCCGCCGACATCTCCGCCAAGATCGGGATAACCCAAAACGATGCCGGAACCTACCTTCGCCGACTGGCCGATGCGGAGCGCATCGCCAAGGTCTCACGCGGCACCTATATGGGGGTGTCTGAAACGTCTTAACCGTATGAAGCAAACAGACAGAACAAACACAACAGACACCACACATATATAGGAGGACCCATGCCAGACGACCACGACATCGAACTATGCCGCCAGTTCTTCAGCCGAGTGCACAAACCCGGCACCCGGGCCCACGAAGTACAAACCGCCGCCGCCTACGCCCTACGACACGGCGGCGCCCTCACCGCCATGGAGCTCGCCGAACAAGTCGACAAAGCCAACGCCGAACTCACCAAAAAGCAACGGAGACAACACCCGTGAAGAACCCCACCGCACTCGCCACCATCACCAATGGCGAACACATACTCTCCGTCTACGCAGTCGCCCTCCTCCTCGGCGTGCACCCAGACGACATCCCAGACAACGTGGACGCCGAAAACCTCCCCCAGAAATGGCACCAACAGGCCTACCAACGAACTGAGGAAGCCCGTGCACACGGCGCCGCACTAAACGTCCTCAGCATCGCCAGCTACTTCGCCAAAAAGGAACACAACGCACACATTTGGACCGACAACGCCGGCATCACCTGGATGCAAACGCCCAGCCCACCCGCAACGCCCACCAGCGAAAACACCGGACTGCGGTAGGACTGCGGTATGGCCCAAGTGATGCCACTCCCCGAATCGCGGCGCCGAGCCGAGGAGGCCTACGTGCTGCGGAACGTCGCCTGTCTCTCGTGGAGCAAGGTTGCGGAGCGGTGCGGGTATCGGTCGGTGGGTGCGGCACAGACGGCCGTCAAGCGCTACGCCGCCCGCAATCCCCTTCCCAGCGCGCAGGCCGCAGCTGACGAAATCGTTGCCCGCAAACGGCATTCGCTCAGCATTGCCTATGCGTCTCTGTCTGCTGCTTTCAAGGCCGGCGACTATCGGACGGTTGCGCAACTGGTCGACTCGATCACCCGGGCGGATGCGGAGCTGGCGCGGTTGTTTGGAATCGGAAGCGAGAACGTTCAAGTCAACGTCAAGTTGGACCAGACGGCAGTCGAAATCGTGGCAGCCGCAAGAGAGCGACTCATGGCTGTGATCGATGCCGAAGTAGTTGAGGAACCGAAAGGAATTACCCGATGAGCACTGCCGAGGACACGAAGCGCGCGATCGCTGCCGTTATGCAGGTGGCTGAGGACCTCGCTGCCGGCCGTATTACCGCGGCTGAGGTCGAGGGCCCAGCTGTCGAGCAATGCCGCGCACTGTTCGAGAGGGTGGCCGGACCTGGGGATGCGTTGTGGGACTTGCAGTGCCAGGTGGCGCGCAAGGTGCTGGGCATGGGCGGTATCCCGGCCAACGAGCTCGCCGAATGGGTCGCGGTGATGCGCCGGTGCGAGGGTCGTTCGTGGATCGAGCGCGCGTTGGCTGAGGGCGCCGACGACGAAGATGAGTAGCCAATGTGTAGCCAAAGGCGTGGGCGCACTGCCCGCGCCATTGGTTTGAAACCCGCTGACCTGCAACGATACTGACGCAGGTGGGTTGCCCTCGGTGAGTTAGATATTCACCTTGGCGTCCTCACCAGTAACGTGCTCAACAAATCGGGCCATCCACCCCCGCGTAGTCAGCACGTACTTACCGGCCTGCTCCGCATCAAAGTTCTCCGCGGTCCCACCGTGGCGCCGGGCGTTGGCCGCGAGTCGTATCTCGTCGATCGGCGCCCGGTCAACGTCGAGAACGTCTCGCAGCTTGCCCCAAGACTCCTCACGCGCGGCCCGGTCGTCTTCACCGTCGGGGAGAAAATGCTGCCGCATGCTTTCGATCGCACGAAAGCAGTAGAACGCGCAGTCCTCGGTCAGCCGCATCGCCTCACGAATGTCGGCCAGTGCGAGCCGTACCGAAGGATGACGACTAGCGGTTACGACGAAGGGTCCCAGCACATCTGCTGGGGTTTGATCATCTTCACTGGGGGTGACGAAGGCCGGCCTGTGGATCGCCAGATAGACGCGGCCGGCACCGTTGTCGACGATGCCGCTGACCAACTTGATGTCAAGGGACGCTCCGCGGTGGAAGCCCAAGGAATCGAGAGCTGATCGCACGATGACCTCAGTGCGGCGCCAAACGCGGTCTGCCCAGATGGCGTCCGGCGGCCCGTCAGGGGTGGTGACATGCACGTTGAATGCAGAGTTCTGGACGCTGATCTGGACCGTATCGAGGCCGTGCGCCAACGTGAATGTGTTTTCGATCCACCAACAGCCCTGTTCGGGCGACACTGTTCCGATGAATGTGACGCTGTGCATGCGTTGCTGACCCTCAATTCTCCAAATCAGGAACTGGCTCCGTGCGAAGGCGCCCTGTCTCGATGGGGCCGAAGGGGATGTGTTCTCCGGCTTCGATTTCGCGGCTCATCGCTGCATAGTCGACCGCGGTTCGGTTCGGCCGGCTCACCTTCACGTGCGGGGGTAGCGGCTGCCCGTCGTCCTCGTCGAAAGGGACGGCTTCTGCGGCTTCGGCCTCTGCGTACATCTGGGCGCGGAGGCTTTCCGTGTGGGCGGCTTCCGCCGCGGCGGTCTCGAGGTCGATGAGGGCCCGCAGCTCGGCTTGCTTTTCCGGGCTCAGCTTTGGCCGCTCAGAGTCGGGGCTGGTCATGGTGTCTAACTGTCCTCTGTTTGTTGGTCAATTGTCTCGTGATTTTGCGGGGTTGCCAGGGCTGCATTGCTGCTGAGGCTGCATTGCACGGGGTCGACGTAGCGTCCGCGTCATGGTCAGTTGTGTGTCTGCCGATCCCGCATCGCGGCCGTCGGCTTCGTGGTGTGCACGCCTCGCGTACCTGAAATCGAGAGGCTATGGCGAGGGCGATCCTTGGGTTGTCGAGTGCCGGGAAGCGTTGGCGTACTGGCGTGTTCATAAGTCGATCGGCGCGGAGGCCGGCCAGCTGTCGCGACCTGGTGCCGATCGGTTGATTGCCGAGTTGAAGGCCGTGGCGTGCTGACGCGACGGAGGCCGAAGGTTGGTAAACCGTCGTCCCATTACGTGGATCGGACGATCCGGCGACCTGAGCCGCCGTCCACGTTCACGTTTTCGCAGGCGGATGCTCGCGGGGAACGCGCAAAGGGCCTGGGGCGATTGGTTCACTACGCCAGCTTCGATGTCGTGGCGGAAGTGCGGGACCAGGCCGGTCCGCTGGCCTCGGAGATCGCCGGCCTGCTGTCAGCGGGGCCTCAGCTCTTTGATCCGCAGCGGCCGGAAATCAGGCTGTGGTTCCCAGGCTTTCATGTCGACGCCCTGGCGAAGGCGGTCCAGCAGCTACGGGACGACTTGGTGCTGGCGATGGCCCCTCTCCTTACTGGCGATGCGCGGGCGAGGTTGGCGGAGTTTGTGGGGGCGCCGGGATTCAAGCAGGCCTTGGTGATCGATAACGACCTCCTTCGCACCGGCTACTGGGTCGATGGTCTGGTGGCCTGTGTGGAGCCGCTGGCGGCCGACCTGGCGGAGCTGGTAGCGGCCGGGCCTGTACATGTGATTTCGAGGCTGGATCAGGCGATCAGCGACTCGCTGCGGGGGCCGGATTCGTGGGGCTTCGACTACAGGGTCCGTGTTCTGGCGGAGCAGATTCCTCGGCTGCGTCAGCAACAGGTGGTTCATCTGCGGCGTGCGGCGGAGGCTGCCGCGCAGGCCGCTGCGGATCAGGCGAATGAGACGCGGGATGTGTTGCGCCAGTTCGGTTTGTCTCGATGAGTGATGGAAAGGAATCATCCCAATGACTGTTTTGCATGAGCCGGCTCCGGTGATTTTCGATGCGCCGCTGGTCAATCCGGCGCCCAACGGCCTGTACGGGGCGACCACGTGGGCTGACCAGGGTGAGCCGTATCGGTGGCTGCCTGGGGGCGTGCAGATTTGGACGCACAACTACGGCGGCGAATCGGCGTTCGGAGTGTGGGGTGCGGATTGGTGCGCTCATGAGGAGGATTTGTCGCCGTCGGACGTGAAAGAGGGCGAGCGGCCCCCGGCGTTCCTCGACGCGTTCGCGCCGATCACTGTGTGGGCTGAGGACCACTGCGACATGACAGTTCAGACGCAGGACCAGGTCAGGACTCGTGCCCAGCAGAACATGCGGCTGCTCGAGCAGAACGCGGTGGAGCGGGAGTTCGCGGCCAGGATGTTGCTGGACGCTGGCGGCGCGCCAAGTGTGTCAGGGCTGGTGGCGGCTGTTGCGGAACTCGAGGATTCGTTCGCGGAGACGAACACGGTGGGGTTCATCCATGCGCGCCCTGGCTGGGCGGCGGTGGCCGCTCAGGCGTTGTTACTGAGTGGCGGTAAGTCTCCGATGGGTCACCGGTGGGTGTTTGGCGGCGGCTATGTCACGGGGCTCGGCGACAAGCTGGTCGCGACGTCGCCGACGTACGGCTGGCGCGGTGAGGTCGCCACACGGGCGGCGATGAAACCGGAACTGAACCGGTTTGAGGTGATCACCGAGCGGTCTCTCGTCGTCGGCTACGAGGCGCTCATTGGCGCGGTGACGGTCAGTTGAGGGTGAAGGAGCGGTTGGTGTCGGGGCGGTGGATGGCTGCGGGCCTCACTGTCCCGGCGCCGATCGTGACAGCACTCTCTAGCACGATCCTGGGAGGGATGGCATGACCAGCGCAAAGATGATTTCTGAAATCACCGACCGTGCAGAGCGTTTGGCGTTCATCAGGCGAGCAATGGCGCGCAGAGCTGTCCTTCCTGCGGCGCCGAAGGGTCGAACTTCAACTGAGACCCCTCCCAAGGCGCTGACGGCATCAGCGGGCATCGCAGCGACGCCCGCACCTCGGGTGAGCCGCGCGGCGCATCTGGCTTCGGTGTCGAACTTGCGAACCGCGGTGCATGAAGCCGCGCACGCGGCCGTTGGTGTGCTGTGCGGCGCGGAGATCGATCGTGCCGAGTCGTTTTCACCTGGGATGAAGTTGTCGAATGGCGCGCAAGGCTATTGCCGTTACCTGCCGTTCAGCGTCGAGGCGGAGCAGCGTCAGCCGCTGATTGCAGCGGCCGGGGCGGTGGCGGAAGCGATCCTGCTGCACGGGCGGGCCCCGACGACCGGCCAAGTGGAGGCCGTCCTGGCGGAGTCGGGTTCCGACGCGGAGGACCTTCACCGGATGTCGATCGCGCGTTGCGAGCGATCAGATCCGATGGCTGCACTTCCTCTGGTACTGCGGCTGTGGCCGGCGATCACTGCTCTGACGATCCAGTTGGAACAGACCGGGGTGATCCATCACAGCGATGTCACTGCGGCGCTGGGCCTGTCGAAGGACAAGGCCCGCCACGGGTTTGAGTTGGCGAACATCCGCTCCGGACTCCGTGAAATCCCGGCGGTCAAGCTCGGCCAGACGGGTGCATCGTGAGCGGCAGCAACGTCGGGCGGCGCCCGCACACCGAAGCCGAGTGGGCGCGGGATGTTCAGCAGCAGATCAAGGAGTTCAAGAGCCGGGACACGGTGCGCCTCGGCTCTTGGGTGCTGTCGGAACGTGACGGCGAGATCGTCGCGACGAAACCTGGACGCGCGCCGGTTGTGCTCACCGAGGTGCTGGCCGCCGCGGACACCAGCGGGTTGCGGCGTGTGCAGAGGCTCATCACCGTGTCGGGCACGACGGGAGGAAGCCTCGGCCTCGTCTACCGCGGCGACCCGCTCACTGTCCCGTGGAACGCTTCGCAGGCGCAGCTGCTGGCTGCGTTCCTTGGGCTCCGGACCTCCTATACGGCACTGGATTTCAATGTCACCGGCCCCAACGGCGGGCCCTGGATAGTCACGCACCCAGGCGGCACCCTGGACGCCGACCTGACCGGCCTGACAGGTTCCGCACCGGCTGTCGATATCACCATCCCATGACGACCGCCGGGACCATCACCGTTGGCGTCGATATCGACGCCAACGGCCTTGGTGAGAAGCTACGGCGGCAGGTCGCGCCCCAACTGGCGAGTCTGAATCGCCAACTTGTGCAGGTCGATCCTCGTGGACTCGAAGGGCTTTCTCGCGCTGCAGCAGATGCTGCGAAGGGTATTGGCCGCGCGGAGGCGGCGCAGTCGAGCTTGTCGCGCACCATGTCTCGTGCCGCAGCGGAGTCGAAGGTATCGACCGATAGTCAGATTCGGGACTATGAGCGGCTAGCGCGTGCGGCGGAGATATCGGCCGCCAAGCGGGCCGCGGCTGAGCGTGTAGCTCGATCTGGAGGTGGCGGCGGCCGCGGAGGTACGGGCGGTCGAGGTGGCGGTGGCGGTGCCCTCGTCCCTGGCCTGCTCGGCGGCGCTGGTCTCGCCGCGTCCGGGCTACCCGCCGCCACCCTGGTGGTCACCAATCTCGTTGGCGCGGTGCAGCAGCTCGCGCAGACGGGTCTCGCCCTGCCGGGCGTGTTCGCCGGCATCGCCGCGTCCGTCGGCACCGCGAAGCTCGGTTTCATGGGCGTCGGCGACGCCATCGACCAGATGTACAAGGCCGCCAAATCCGGCGACCCGAAGGACATCAAGAAAGCCGCCGATGCGCTGAAGGACCTGTCACCCGCCGCGGCAGACACAGTCAAATCCATCGGCACACTGGTGCCGGAGCTCGAGAAGCTCCGCAAAGACGTAGTGCAGCAGAACATGTTCGACGGCCTCAGCAAGTCGATCACCGACTTCTCGAGCAAGATGCTGCCGACGTTCAAGACCGGCCTCGGCGGCATCGCCACCGCGTGGAACGGCACCTTCAAGAGCCTGCTTGGCGCGGCCAGCTCGGACTCGTCGAAAGGCTTCCTGGACCGCATCTTCGGGAACACCGCCGACGCCCAGAACCGCGCCAATAAGGCGATCGAGCCGATCATTCACGGTCTCGGCCAGTTGGCCACCACGGGTTCGAACTTCCTGCCGCGCCTGGCGGATGGGCTCAACGCCGTCGCCACCCGATTCGACTCCTTCATCTCGAAGGCAGCCGCAGACGGGCGCCTCGACAAATGGATCGACCAAGGCTTCAAAGCCGTCGGCAGCCTCGGCGAGAGCTTCCTGAACGTCGGCAAGATCATCACCAGCATCACCCAGGCCGCCGGCGGCGACGGCGGGTTCCTCAAGATGCTCGAGAACGGCACTGGCCGACTCGCCACATTCCTGGGATCCGCTGAAGGCCAGCAGAAGCTGGGCGATTTCTTCAAGGACGCGCGCGACCGGTTGTCCGAGTGGATTCCTATCCTCGGCGACGTCGCCCGCGTCATCGGCGACGTGTTCAAGGGCCTGCAGCAGTGGGGCGATGTCCTTCTCCCCGCTATCGGCGCGGTGACACACGGACTGGCGTCGATGCCCGGCCTGGTGTCGGCGGCCGTCACGTCCTTCGCGGCATTCAAGACGTTGGGCTGGATCGGCAACCTCTTCGGCGGTGGTCCCGGTGGAGGTGGCGCGCCCGGGAAGGGCGGCAACTTCGGGTTCTTCGGCGGCGGCAAGGGCGGCGGCAAGGGCGGAGGGTTCTTCGGCAAGCTGGGCTGGCTTGCCACCAGCACCGGCCTGACGATCGACGCCCTCAGCAAGCCGGCCGGCAGCACTGGAACGTCACTGGAAACCGTCGGTGGCCTCGCGGCTGGCGGCTACGCGCTGGGCAACTTGCCCGGTGCTGCCATCGGCGCCATAGCTGGCCTCGTCGTCGACGGCATACGCCGCGACCGCCAATTCTCCAAGAGCGCAGGCGAACTCACCAACGCCTTCAATGCGGCACCTAACGACTCCGCGCGGCGCGAGTTGTACAACAAGTTCTTCGGCGAGAACGTCTTCGACCCTAGGAAGCTGACCGCTCAGTTCGCCAACCCGAACGATCTCGGGGCTCAGTACGCCAAGCAGGCACTCAAGGACCAGATCACGTCCGGCAAGGTGCAGATTCCCGGCATCACTGCCGATAACTTCGACGCCCAGTTCAAGTCGATGCTCGACGACGCGAAGCGGACTGGCGACGCGATCAACAAGCTCGGCGACGAGCTCAAGACACTCCCCGATGGCCATTTCGAGATCGTCAACCCAACCCCCGAGGTGCTGAGAAAAGTCACCGACCTGGGTTTGAAGATCACGCAGCTGCCAGACGGCAAGTTCACGATCGACGCGAACACCGCTCCGGCCGAAGGTGCGATCAAGAGCCTCTTCGCGTCCTACCAGGGCAAGACCATCACGGTCCCGATCGTCACCTCGATGCCGGGCGGCGCGGTACCGGGCTCGGCTCCGCTGGGCCCGCCACGCGCCGACGGCGGTGTTCTGCCGGGCTATTCGCCCGGTGTGGACAACATGCTGGTGCCGATGTCCGGTGGCGAGGGTGTCGTCATCCCGGAGGCCATGCGGGCGCTGGGAGGCTCGTGGCTGTACGGAATCAACTCGCGTTTCCGGTCCGGAATCAGTCGCCGCGGCTACGCGACCGGTGGTGTGGTCGGCGCCGAGGGCGCGCTCGGCGCGCCCGACAACAGCGTCATCGGGCTGCTGACTCAGATCCGTGACGCCATCCTCGGCAAGGGTGGCGGCGCGCTTGCCACCACCGCGCAGAACACCACCACGATGGCCGACGCGCTCGGACCGAAGATGAAGCCGTTCGGCGGCGACGTGGGCAAGGGCGCGCTGGCCGGCATGATCCGGGCGCTCGGCGGTGACCCGAACCAGATGGACTGGGGCGGCTTCAACGGCGAAGGTCAGCTGCTGGTCCCGCAGGGCGCGACCTCCGGGGCGACGCTGACCGGCGGCGGGGGCGGCAACATGCCGGCTCTCGCCGCGGCGCTGTCGGCGTTCGCACGCAGCGGCAACGTCAGCGACCTCGCTGGCTCCGGGCTGAACGTCAACAGCCCGGTCGTCACGGCGATCACGTCGGCCCGCAACAAGCGCAAGGGCCTCGGCGACGACGACATCGCCGCCCTGGTGCAGCAGGTGCTCACGGGCGGCGGATTCACCGGCGTACTGGACTCGACCAACACGCCACTGGTCAAGTCGCTCACCAAGTTCCAACAGCAGCAGTTCACCGGCCGCGGCGGCGCCACGACACCCGGCATGGCGGCAGGTGGCTTCGACGCGGCGCTGCTGTCACAGGTCCCCGCCGGCCGGTACACCCAGGGCCAGGCTGATCTGACCAAGGGGCTCGCCGACTGCTCGAGCAGCGTCGAGGACCTCGTCAACTTGATGGACGGGATGCCGACCGGCGGCCGCGAGATGTCGACCGGCAACGCCGCCCAGTGGCTGACCTCGCGCGGGTTCCTGCCCGGCACGATGCCCGGCGCGTTCAACGTCGGGTACAACGGCGGCCACATGCAGGCCACGCTCCCGGACGGTACTCCATTCAACTGGGGCAGCGATGCCGCGGCAGCGCGCGGCGGTGTCGGCGGCACCGGCGCGTTCGACCCGTCGTTCAACCAGCACTTCTACCGCCCCGTCACCGGGATGCCGCTCGGCGGCGCCGCGGGGATGGGCATGTCGGCCACTCCGCTCGGATACTCCGGTGGCCCGGTGCCGGTGTACATCGTCGACGGACCTGGACCCGGGTTCGCCAAGCAGTTCGGCGGCCAACTGTTCGGGGATGCCCTCAACGCCGCTGGCGGACCGCTGGGCGACGCGGCCGGATCGATCATCTCCGGCATTGACCAGGGCACGCAGCTCGAGCGCAACAGCACGAAGGACCGGCCTGCCACTCGGACCGGCACGCTGATGAAGGAGGGCAACCCGCTCAGCGTCGCGGCGCTCGCCGGGTATCAGGTGCCGGACTTCACCCGCCAGGGGTGGAACGGCCAGGTGATGGGCAACAGCGGCCCCGGGTTCACCGCCGGCGGGCAGATGATGTCCGACACGGCATCGCTCATCATGCGGACGTTCACCGACACACAGGCCGCCGCTGACGCCCGCCAGCAGCAGATGCTGGCGGTCCTCGACCAGATCAAGACCCAACTGTCCGAGTCGGTGCTGAAGCCGATCATCCAGTCGGCGGTCCAGTCCGCCATGGCCGCCGCGGGCCAGGCTGCCCAGCAGGGCACCTCCGGCGGCGCGGCGGGCATCATCCCCGGACTCGCTGAGGGTGGTGCGATCTGGGGCGGCACCCCGGGCGTCGACTCGGTACCACTGATGGGCATGCCCGGCGAGCACATGCTGACAACCAAGGACGTGTCGGCGATGGGCGGCCAACGCGGCGTCTACGCCTTCCGCGCCGCGCTTCACCGCAACGGCGGGATGCGGGGCTTCGCCGGCGGCGGCGGCATCGGCAATGACACCGTGGGCGCTGACTGGTTCGGTGTCAGCCAGGTGCCCATCATCGGCGACATCATCAACCTGATCATCAAGATCCTGCTGAAGGTCATCGGCGTCGAGATCGCGGTGCGGGACACCATGAATCGGATGTCCGACGACTTCCGCAAGTTCCGCGGGGACTTCAAGGCGTTCGAGGCCAGCGGCCGGCTGATGAACGACACCAGCGGCCTGGTGGACCGCTCCGGATCGTCGGAGGAGACGGTGGTCGCCGAGCGCGTCCGCATCTTCAAGCAGGTGCTCGAAGGCCTCATCAAGTTCATCATCCAGAAGATCGTCATCCCGATTACGCAGGCGATCGCGTCGTCTCTGCTGCAGGCCGGGGCGAGCGCGGCGGGCGGCGCCGTTTCGGGCGGCATCATGGCCGCAGGGGGTGGACCCGCCGGCGGTATCGCGGGCAGCCTTGTCACGAGCCTGATTTCGTCCGGCGGTCAGGCCGGCATCAACATCGGCGGCGAGATCGCGCAGATGATCGCCGGCGCCGCGACGGGCCCGATCGTCGGGCTGCTCACCGACGGCTTCATGGGCATCTTCGGCAAGCTGCTGAACCCCATCCTGACCGGCGGTATCGGCGGCCTGCTGACAACATTCCTGCCGTTCCTGGCGTTCGACGACGGCGGCGTCGCCGTCGGGAAGGGCTTCCTCCCCAAGGCAACTATCGAGCCGGAGCGCGTCCTCTCCCCGCGCCAGAGCCTCTACCACGAACGACTGACAACGGCGATGGAGGACGGCGCGCTCGACCGCCTCGGCAGCCGATACAGCCGCACCGTCACCGTCGGGGATATCCACCTACATGGCACCCAGGCATCCCCTGAAGCCGTCCGCGACAGCATCCTGGCCCTGCTCGACTAGTCGGGCGGAACCTCCGCGACTTGCCCTTGGGTGTTCGCGGCGATGAACCGCTCGATCTCGGCCGCCGACACCCGCCGGTGCGCGCCGACCTGCACGTAACGCAGCGCCCCGGACGCGAACAGCCTGTACAGCGACGCGCGACTGACCTGCAACACCTCGGCGGTTTGGTCAACGGTCAACAACGCGCGAACTCCGTTGACGCTCTTGAACTCTGACATTGAGAACTCCCGTTCGTCTTTCGACGGCGCGCGTCACACGTTCAGCGAATCGAGCTTGTCGGCGGCACAGAGTAGCGTGCTGGCGAGTCGGCGAGCCTGCTCGGCCGTCATTTCCTGCAATTCGGGAGTCTCGGCGATAGACACGTGACGCACAGGGACACAGCCCGGGCACTGCGTGCCCTCGATGCTCACAGGAAACTCGGCAGCACTCCACGACGTGAAGTGACGCGCGAATAGGTCCTCGCCGTCGATCCGATCATCAAGGAACCAGTCGCCGACTCGGACCGCGTCTCCGGGCGGTGCGACGTCGGCAAACCTCATCGCCGGGTCACGTGGGTTGTCCTTGATGTAGTTCCGTGCCCGACGCAGGAGGTCGTGGTAGTGCCAGTGGGATTCACGGCTCTCAAGGAAGGCGATCTGGCCTTTGGTGAGTTGTGAAACGAGGTCGCGCCATCCGTCGCCGGCGTGTGCGGGGTTCATTGCGGTGGTGATCATGGTGGTGGATCGCTTTCGGTGGTGGTCGAACGGGCGAGCGATTGGCTACTTTTTGGCTACAAACCTGGCCGATCAGGACCGATCAGCACAGATGTTGGCCGTTGGCGTTGAAGCAGGTAGTTGTACCCTTTGGCGCATTTGCCGAGGTGACGTGGAACTCAGAATTTGAGTTCGAATCTCACCGAGGGCACCAAAGCTCGCCGCTAAACTGCAGGCATGGGGGCACTGCGAGTCACTGCTGATGGGCTGTTCGCCGTTGCCGGTCAACTCGAGCAGCATGCCCAAGCTCTGTCCGCACACGTCACCAGTGGCGCGCTGCTTCCCGAAGGTCAGTCCACCGCGGATGTCGTCGCCGAGATCCAATCGCGCATCGATGCCGCGTCCGCCGCACATGCCGAACGGATCTGGTCTGTTGTCTCCGCGCTGACCGCCGCCGGACGCGCGTATACCGACTCCGACAGCTCGGCCACGGCAGCATTGGCGGAGTAGCCATGATGGCCGAACTCGAGTTGCCGACGCTGGCGCAGATCACCGATTGGGATGTGCAACACCTGGTCGACGCCGCCGCGCAGTGGAACAAGACCGCCGATATGTGGGAGAACTCATTCCACGACGTCTGGCAGGGCACCCTGCGTCCCGGCGGCACCACGTGGGAAGGCAGTGCGGCGGAGAACGCGCAGGACATCGCGTGGCGCGACCTGGTCAAGGTTCGTGGCTCGGCCGACGCACTACGGACCGCCGCGAGTATCGCCCACGCCGGCGCGGCGTCGCTGTCTGACGTGAAGCGATTGGCGCTCAACGCAATTGACGAAGCGCGTACCAACGAGTTCACCGTCTCCGAAGACCTGTCGGTGACCGAGGTCAGATACCGGTTCGTGGCGCGGGAACGCGAGTCGCGCGAGTCGATGGCCGATGACCACTCCGCCGACATCCGGCACTTCGCCGCGAATCTCGTTGCCCTGGACCGGGATATCGCGCACCGCCTCCGGGCAACCATGTCCGGGATCGGCGCCCCGATCTATTCGGTCTGAGCCGTAGAACCCGAGGGCCTCCCCGGCGCATGACACGCCAGGGAGGCCTCGTCCGCACCCGGGTTATGCGCCCTGATGCTGATGTGACTTGCTGTCCGCCGGCGAAGTCTTGCCACCGGTGTCGCTGTTCGACCGTCCCGTCGGCTTTGACGGTTTACTGGCAGCGGGGGCCGGCTTCTTCGTCTTGCCCGGCTTCTTGCCCTTGCCCTTGGCGGCCGGCTTGTCGCCGTCCTTGCCATCGGTCGACTTGCCCTCGGCCGCAGCGTCTTTGGCCGGCTTCTTGGATTCGTTCGCGGCCTTCGGCTCCGCCGACGCAGGCGAATCGGACTGCGGGGTTTCTGCTTTGGGCGTTTCCGCCTTCGGCGTTTCCGCCTTGGGCGTCTCGGCCTTGGGAGCCTCTTCCTTCGGGGTTTCTTCCTTCGGGGTCTCAGTCTTGGGCGTTTCGACCTTCGGGGTTTCTTCCTTCGGGCTCTCGGTCTTCGGGCTCTCCGCCTTCGGGGTGTCTTCCTTCGGGGTTTCGGCCTTGGGATCCTCAGTCTTGGGATCCTCGACCTTGGTCTCCACGGCCTTCGGGTCGACAGCTCCCGCGGTTTCGTGCTCGACGGCGTCGACCACCTTGACGTCACCCGACTCGGACTTGTCGCCGGCCTTGACGTGGTCGGCGGTGTCCTTCGAACCACCCACCTGAGACTTCAGCTCCGTCGCGGCCCGGTTGGCCTCCGAGAGGGTGTCCGCACTGATCGAGGCGGCGGCGGATGCCAGGCTCGCGGTGGTACTCGGTTGCGCCGCAGCGGGTTTGAAGATGCCCGCCAGCAGGCTCTGGAACGCCTTGACGGCGTTGTTGACCGCGGTCTGCAGCGATGCGGTGAACGACGCGAAGGCTTTCTGGGCCTGAGCCAGCGCCTTCTGGATCAATTGGGCCAGCGCCACGATCGGCGAGACGATGACCGGCGGAAGACCGATGGCATCCGAGATCACCTTCACCGCCAGCTTCGCCGTCCAGTCCGCCTGGAAGATGCCGTAACCGGTGTCCGTGCCCGGCGTGCCGTCACGGGTGGTGTAGATGAATATCGGGCCGGTGTAGGTCAGCGCCCGCCAGGCAGTGATGAAGTCCGAGATGAAATCGGCCTGCTTCTGGTTGCTCGTGGGGTCGACGACGCCGAGTTGGTCCAGCACGGTCTGGAAGCCGTACTCGGTGGCCCAGATCAGCTTGTCGCCGTCACCGTTCTGCACCATGATCGCCCGCATCTGCTGCAGCTGGTACAGCGGCGCGAGTGGGTTCAGGGCACCCTGCGAGAACTTCAGCACCTGGTTGAACTCGTACGGGTGGAACGAGATCGCGTCGAAAAAGCCTTTGGCGCCGGCGGCATACATTGCGGCCAGGAAGGTCTGCGGAGACGACGTGAGTCCGAAGAAGTCCTGAATCGGCGCCAGGGCGCCCGCGATGACCGAGGCCGTCGGGTCCACACCGGTGGTCCCGTCGCCGCCCTTCAGGGTGGTGTAGACGGCCTTCAGGATGGCGGTGTACTTAGCGGCATCCATCGGCTGGAAGAACGTGAAGCTGTTGGGCTCGTTCCAGACTTCGTACGCGGAGATGACGTCGCCGTAGCGGGTGGCCACCTGCTTCACGAAGTCCGCATAGACGGCCGGATCGGGTGCGCCCGCACCCGGGGTGGTCCCACTCGGCGCCGCCCACAGCGGGGTGTGGCTGATGACCGCCAGCACACCCATGTTGTGGGCGCGCGCGGCGTCCATCACGTTGTTCATCAGCGTCCAGTTCGCGTCATTCGCAAGATCATTCGGACCCGTCATCTTGATCAACGCCCATGGGACGAAGACCCGGATGTTCTGCACCCCGATGGACTGCAGCTGGGTCAGGGTCTTGTCGATCTCCGCCGGCGACAGTCCGTAGAGGCTGGAGTCAGCGATGCCGATGGTCGAATGCGTGTCATCGATCTCGGCGGTGGGTATGACGTCGATCGCGACCGTTCGAGTCGGCGCGGGCGTCACGTGGCTGTAGGTGCAGATGACAGCCAATGGCATCAATACGACAACGACTCTCAGCATGAGAGCACGGACCAGACGGTTCACCGCAGTCCCCTTTCCGCCCTGGTCGTCGCCCCTCGACAACGACGCGTGGCAGTTAATTTACTGCTCCGACAACAATTTAATGAGCTCAAATCCGAAATCTGATCGAAATAGTCCGAGCATGCGAATCAGGCAAATATAGAGATGTCCTAAATACCTCTGGTATGTTCACATACAGCTAATCAATATCGGTTTGCAAAATTGTCATAAGCAAGCATTTTTCTGGTATATATGCAGTTCAACTGCTTCAGCCGGTCCACCAGAAATGCCATTCGACGCAGCTGTCGAATATTTGGCAATTTTGATATTGATCGCCGTTGTACGTACTTTTCGACTGCGGCGAAGGGACACCGAGTACCCACGAATATCCCACTCAGCGAGCCCTTCTAAATGGCCACAGCGACTGGCCATTATGGGTCCCGCAACCAATCCGGGACAGCGCGCCGGCGGCACCGGGGCGACCCGCTGTTTCGCCATCAGCGGAGTATCCGCAGCCGAGCACCAAACCCGGTCCCGCGCGTCTACCCTTACTCCATGGCGATCATGGACGACGCTCGCCTCACCGGCGGCGCCGCAACCCCGGCCAGCGCCGATTTGGTCGCTGCCGTGCGCCGTTCGGTCTGCGTGCCGACCGCGACCGTCCGCGAGTGCCTTCGCCCCGACGCCGACATCCTGAGCCCGACCGTCGCCCGCAGCCGCCGGATCCTGACGCGCACCAGCCGCCTCGGCGCGGTGCTCAGCGTCTTCTTCGCCTTGCAGGCGTTGACCACTGGGCCTTATACGATGTGGATCGGCGCGGTCAATCTGGCCGGCGCGGTGCTGTTCCTGCTCGTGCCGACGCTGTACCGGTTCGGCGAACTCGTGGCGCCCGCGGCGTTCATACTCATCGCCTACATCACGGTCACCGTCGTGACCATCAATGTGGGCACCGGCTCGGGAATTCTGTTGTATTTCGCGGTGGCGGGTGCCATCGCACTGCTGATCGTGGGCCTCGAACATGTGGGTTTCGCGGCCGCCGTCGCCGCGGTCGGCATCGTCACCGCGAGCATCCTGGAATTCACCGTCCCGGCGCACACCGGAGCGCAGAGCGAGATGGAAAGCCGGGTGTCGTTCGTCATCACCGCGGTGTCGGCCTGCCTCATCGTGATGGCGACGGTCTGGTCGGTGCTGCGGGAGAACGCCATCGCCCAGCGCGCCATCCAGGCCGAATACCTCAGGTCCGAGACGCTGCTGGCGAACATCCTCCCCGAGTCCATCGCGCAGCGACTCAAGGATCCGGCGCATTCGGTGATCGCCGACAAATTCGACGACGCCTCAATACTTTTCGCCGATATCGCCGGCTACACCCAGCGCGCCAGCGACACCACCCCCGCCGATCTGGTCCAGTTCCTGGACACGCTCTACACCGGGCTCGACGCACTCGTCGACCGGCACGGCTTGGAGAAGGTCAAGACGAGCGGTGACTCCTACATGGTGGTCAGCGGGATACCGCACGGTCGGGCCGATCACCTCGAGGCGCTGGCCTGCCTGGCACTGGACTTTGCCGATTCGGTCCGCGGGCTGACCGATCCCAAGGGGCGGCCCGTCCCGGTCCGTATCGGCATCGCCGCCGGCCCCGTGGTGGCCGGTGTGGTGGGGTCACGCAAGTTCTTCTACGACGTCTGGGGCGACGCGGTGAACGTCGCGTCCCGCATGGAGAGCACCGACGTCGCCGGCCGAATCCAGGTGCCGCACAACGTGTATGAACGTCTGCGCCACGCATACGAATTCGAGGAGCGCGGCGAGATCGACGTCAAGGGCAAAGGGCTGATGCACACCTGGTATCTGGTCGGACGGCTGTCCGCGGCCGGCTCGTCCCGAGCCGACGGCGCTCAGTCCAGCCCGTGCTCGATGGCATAGCGCGCCGCTTCGACCCGGTTGGCCACCTGCAGCTTGCGGAACGTCGCCTGCACGTGGTTCTCGACGGTGCGGTGGCTGAGCGTCAGGCGTTCGGCAATCTGCTTGGCGGTCAAGCCTTTCGCCACGTACCGCAGGATCTCGGTTTCCCGCTCCGTCAGGCCGGCAGCCGGGTCCGCACCCGGCGTCTTGGCCATGCGCCGGTGCTCCCCCAGCACCAGGCCGGCCAGACCCGGGGTGAACACCGCACGCCCCTCACCTGTCGCGCGCACCGCGTCGGCCAGCTCGGCCTTGGAGGCACTCTTCACCAGATACCCGGTGGCACCGGCCTTCACGGCCTCCAGGACGTCGTCGCGCTCGTCGGAGGCCGACAGCACCAGCACCCGGGTCGCCGGTGAGACCGCCAGCACCTGCGTGGTCGCCTCGACGCCGCTGCCGTCGGACAGCCGCATGTCCATCAGCACCACCTGGGGCTTGACCACCGCGGCCCGCCGGCCCGCGGCGGCCACACCGTCAGCGGTGGCCACCACGGTGAAGCCCGAGTCCTCGAGGTCACGGGCGACGGCGTCCCGCCAGATCGGGTGGTCGTCGACCACCATCACCGTCAACTGAGGCTCAGACATCGCCGGCCGCCCTCGGTACCGTCAGCTCCCACTCGGTGCCGGCTCCCGGCGACGTCGTCAGCTCGGCTTTACCTCCGAGCGATTCCAGCCGTCCCACAATCGATTTCGTCACACCCATATGCCCCTCCGCAGCTGCCTGCGCCAACCGTCCGTCGGCGATCCCCACCCCATCGTCGCGGACGCTCACCACGACCTGCCCGTCCAGGTCCTCGACGAGGACGTAAGCCCGCGCCTCGGGGCCCGCGTGTGCGACCGTGTTGCCCAGCACGTTGGCGACCGCGGCATCGAGTTCGCCCGCCACGGCGGCGTCGAGCAGCACCGGGTCCGGCGGCACGCTCACCGCGACGCGATCACCCGCGCGGGCCCGGAGCATCTCCCCGACGTCGACCAGACCGCCCGGCGCCTCGTCCAGACCGGAACTGACCAGTCGGCGCAGCGCCCGTTCCTGCTCGCCGGCCAGCTGCGCGAGTTCGGTTGTCGCACCTCCGATTTCCCGCCCCTTGCGGGCCACCAGCGCCAGCACCTGGATGGCGCCGTCGTGCACCTGCCGGGACAGCCGCTCGCGCTCCGCGGTCGCTGCCGCCAATCGGATGGCGCGCTGCAACTCCGCGTGCGCACGGCGCGCGGTCTGCGCGGCCATCCCGACGGCGAGCCCCACCGCCAACTCGATGACGAGCGTCGCCTGCCGGCCGAGATTGGGGTCGAAGTAGCCCTTGAGCAGCGCGCCGGCCGCCGTCACGAGCAGCCCGACGCCCATGCCGGCCAGCGGCCCCAGCTGGATCGCCGCCGATAACGTCGCGTTGGTGGCCCACAACGTGGTCGGCCACGACTGATTACCGGCTATCCACGCCGGAGAGGCCACCAGGTCGGTCGACAACACCAGCAGGACGACGACAAGCACCTCGGCCAGCACCCAGGCCCGCCGCCGTCCGAAGCCCTTCAGGTAGGCCACCGCACACGCCAGGCTCCAGGCGATGAGGAGCCCGAACAGCACCCATGTGACCGCCGGGTGCCGCAGATCGTCATTGACCGCGAGCTGAAAACCCAGGGCGTACAGACAGCTGAGCAACCGGAAGCCCTGCGCCGCCCGCCAGAGCGGAGCTGCCGGGTCCGGTTCTGGCTCCGGTTTCGAAGCGGAATGCACAGCCATTACATCACTTTGGACAGAAAAGCCTTCGTGCGTTCATGTTGTGGGTTGGCCATCACCTCGCGCGGGGCGCCGCGCTCGACCACCACGCCACCGTCCATGAACACCAACTGGTCGGCCACCTCGCGTGCGAAGCCCATCTCATGCGTGACGACGATCATCGTCATCCCCTGTTGGGCAAGCTTTTTCATGACCGCGAGGACGTCTCCGACCAGTTCCGGGTCCAGGGCCGACGTCGGTTCGTCGAACAGCATCAGCTTGGGTTCCATCGCCAAGGCGCGGGCGATCGCGACACGCTGCTGCTGGCCACCGGACAACTGGGCCGGATACGCATCGGCCTTGCTGGACAGCCCCACCTGGTCGAGCAGATCCCGCGCACGGGTGACCGCTGCGTCACGCTTGACGCCCTTGACGTGAACCGGCGCCTCGATGATGTTCTCCAGCGCGGTCCGGTGCGGGAACAGATTGAAATGCTGGAACACCATGCCGACATCGCGCCGCTGGCGGGCGGCCTCCTTGGGCGGCAGCTCGTGCAGCTTGCCGCCGCGTTCGCGGTAACCGACCAGCTCCTCATCGACATACAACCGCCCGGCGCTCACCTGTTCCAGGTGGTTGATGCACCGCAGGAACGTCGACTTGCCGGAGCCGGAGGGACCGACGAGCACGAGCACCTGTCCGCGCTCGACATCGAGTGAGACGCCCTTGAGTACGTCGAGGGCGCCGAAGCTCTTGCACACCTGCTCGGCGCGCACCATGGGGGTCATGCCGGCACACCCCCGTGGTCGCCCATCTGTGCCAGGGCAAGGGCCTCGAGCTGTTTGGCCGTCAGCTTGCGCGACGCCCCCCGGGAGAAGTACCGCTCCAGGTAGAACTGGCCGACCATCAGCACGCTGGTGATGACCAGGTACCAGGTGGCGGCGACCAGCAGCAGCGGGATGGGCTGGAAGATCACCGCGGAGATGTCGCGGGTGCGGGTGTAGAGCTCGAGCGTGTACGGCACGGCCGTGACCAGCGACGTGGTTTTCAGCATGCTGATCAGCTCGTTGCCGGTGGGCGGCACGATGACCCGCATCGCCTGCGGAAGAACGGTGCGCCGCATGGTCATCCACCACGACATGCCGAGGGCGACGGACGCCTCGGTCTGCCCCTCCGGGACGGAAATGATTCCGGCGCGGATGATTTCGGCCATGTAGGCGGCTTCGTTGAGACCCAGGCCGATGAAGGCCATCTCGAACGCCAGCGACAGGCCCTGCAGCTGGATGTGGAACAGCGAAGGACCGAACGGCACCCCGATCTGGATGTTCTGGTAGATCGACGGGAACAGGCCCCAGAACACCAGCTGCACATACACGGGCGTACCGCGGAAAATCCACAGATAACCCCACGCGACGGCACGGAACACCGGGTTCGGCGACAGCCGCATCACGGCCAGGACGACGCCGAGCACCAAGCCTATCGCCATCGCATAGATGGTGAGCTGCACGGTGTTCCACGCTGCCTCGGCCACCCGCACGTCGAGCAGGTACTTGAGGTAGGTGTCCCAGCCGTAGGCGGGGTTGGTCGCGGCGCCGTAGAGGAACAGCCCGGCAACGATGATGATCGCGACGGCCCCGACCCACCGCCAGGGATGCCGTAGCGGTACCGCGTGGATGGCGGCGGGACCGCTCGGGTCCGCCGCTGACTCAGCAGCCGTCACGTCAGCTGGTGGCCCCATTGATGACCGGCTTGTCGATCATTCCGGCCTGCACGCCCCAATTGGTCGCAATCTGCTTGTACGTGCCGTTGTCGATGAGGTGCTGCAGTGCCTGCAGCAGCGATTGCGCCAACGGCGAGCCCTTCTTCACCGGCCATCCGTAGGGCGCCGAGTCGAACACTTCGCCCGCCTGCACCAGCTTGCCGCCCGCCTGCTTGATCGCCCACAACGTCACGGGCGAGTCCGCGGACATGGCGTCGGCCTGGCCGACGACGACGGCGTTGGCGGCCTGGTCCTGGTTGTCGAACTTCACCACGTCGATGGGCGGCTTGCCGGCGTCGGTGCATGCCTTGGTCTTGGCGGGCAGTTCCTCGGTGTCCTGCACCGTGGTCGACTCGACTGCGATCTTCTTGCCACAGGAGTTGTTGGGGTCGACGTGGTCACCCGCGCGCTGCGCCCAGAGGCTGCCGGCCGAGAAGTAGGTGACGAAATCGACCTGCTGCTCACGCTGCTTGCTGTCGGTGAAGGACGACATCCCGACGTTGTAGGTGCCGGCCTGGATCGCCGGGATGATCTTGGAGAAGTCCGACTCCTCGCGGTAATCGACGGTCAGACCGAGCGTCTGGGCGATGGCGTTCATCAGGTCGACGTCGAAACCGACGACCTTGCCGGTGCTCGGGTCCTTGTACTCGTTGGGCGCGTACGGGATGTTCACACCGACGATCAGCTTGCCGCTGGATTTGATGGCTTCCGGCACCGTGTTGGCGATGGACTCGACCTTGGCGGCGGGAGCCGCCGACGAACTCGATGCGGGCGAGGTGGATTCGGTGTTCTTCGTGCAACCCGACAGCGCCAACGCGCCACTCGCCGCCACCACCACCGCGATGCGCCACGCCGTGCCCCGACGGCTCTGACTCACATCTGACACGTTGCCTCTTCCTTCGTGCTCAACTCTGGCCTGACCACACCTGTCACGACACACCGCCGGCACGCATCGGTCGGCGTGCCGCGTTGGAGAGCACCTTATCGGCACGCTGGTCGCCAAGCAGCCCAATCGCCCGTTGTCCACATCTGGAACCATCGAAAAACCGGGTTGTCCGAACTCTGCGCAGCCTCCGTCAAATATGTGAGACTGCGTCAATGACGACCCCAACTCCGCCAAGTCTGTTGCAGCACCTGTGGAAAGCCGAGCTCATCGCGGGCCTGATCTCCGTGGTCCTGGGCGCCGCTGTGTTGGCTCAGCCCGGCATCTCGGTCGCGGTGGCGGCCATCTTCTTCGGTGCCTATCTGCTCGTCACCGGTATCGGCCAGGTGGTGTTCGCCTTCAGCCTGCACATCACGGCAGGCGGACGCGTGCTGGCATTCATCAGCGGCGCGGCGTCCCTGGTGCTCGCGGTGCTGGCCTTCCGCCATATCGGCGATGCCGTACTGCTGCTGGCGATCTGGATCGGTATCGGATTCATCTTCCGCGGGGTGGCCACCACGGTGTCGGCGATCAGCGATCCGGGGCTGCCCGCCCGCGGGTGGAACATCTTCCTCGGCGTCATCAGCCTGATCGCCGGATTCGTGGTGCTGGGCTCACCGATCGAGTCCATCGGCACGCTGGCGCTGGTGACGGGCATCTGGCTGGTGGTCACCGGTGTCGCCGAAGTGATCACCGCCTTCGGAATCCGCAAGGGCGCCAAGGCCGTTGACAAGGCCATCAACGAGGCGGCGACCAACGCCTGAGTCGATCGATCGTCAGTCTTGTGTGGCCGGGCGCACGTGTGCGCCTGGCCACACAATTCGCTGTTCGGCAGGTCTGGACCGCCGGCCGGATGAACTACTACAGTAAGTCGTAGACCAATCCCTCCGGCCCCGGGGAAGGCTCAATGGACGCACTGGACGTATCGAGGTGGCAGTTCGGGATCACCACCGTCTACCACTTCATCCTGGTCCCGCTGACCATCGGCCTGGCACCGCTGCTGGCCGTGATGCAGACCATCTGGGTGGTGACGGGCAATCCCGCCTGGTACCGGCTGACCAAGTTCTTCGGCAAGCTGTTCCTGATCAACTTCGCCCTCGGCGTGGCGACGGGCATCGTGCAGGAATTCCAGTTCGGGATGAACTGGAGTGAGTACTCACGATTCGTCGGCGACGTCTTCGGCGCACCGCTGGCCCTGGAGGGCCTCGCGGCGTTCTTCTTCGAATCCACCTTCATCGGGCTGTGGATCTTCGGCTGGACCAAGCTGCCCCGCCTGGTGCACCTGGCGTGTATCTGGATCGTCGCGTTCGGCGTGAACGCGTCGGCGTTCTTCATCATCTCGGCCAACTCGTTCATGCAGCATCCCGTTGGCGCGCACTACAACCCGGAGACCGGCCGGGCTGAGCTGACGAGCATCTGGGAGCTGCTGACCAACAACACCGGCATCGCGGCGTTCACGCACACGGTCGGCGGCGCCATCCTGACGGCCTCCACCTTCGTCGCGGCGATCAGCGCGTGGTGGATGGTGCGCAGCGGCAACACCGAGGAATCGCGCACCATGTTCCGCCCCGCGGCCCTGCTGGGCTGTTCCGTCGCCTTGGTCGCGGCCGCCTCGCTCACGCTCACCGGGGACGCCCAGGGCAAGCTGATGTTCGTCCAGCAGCCCATGAAGATGGCGTCGGCAGAATCGTTGTGTCACACCGAAACCGACCCGGATTTCTCGGTGCTGACGATCGGCACCCACAACAACTGTGACAGCGTCATGCACGTCATCGAGGTGCCGTACGTGCTGCCGTTCCTCGCCGAGAGCAAGTTCGAGGGTGTTCGGCTCGAGGGCGTGCAGGACCTGCAGAAGGCGTACGAAGCCAAGTACGGTCCGGGTGACTACCGGCCCAACCTGTTCGTGACCTACTGGTCGTTCCGCATGATGATCGGATTGCTCGCGTTCCCAGGGCTTTTCGCGCTCACCACGCTGTGGTTGACCCGCAAGGGCCGCATCCCCACGCAACGCTGGCTGAGCCTGTTCGCACTGGTGACGCTGCCCATGCCGTTCCTCGCCAACAGCGCGGGCTGGGTCTTCACCGAGATGGGCCGGCAGCCCTGGGTGGTCGCCACCAACCCGACCGGCGACCCGAACCTGCACCTGACCATCCGGCAGGGCGTGTCGGCACACAGCGCGGGCACGGTCTGGATCTCACTGATCACCTTCACCGTGCTCTATGCGCTGCTCGCCGTCATCTGGTTCTGGCTGATCCGCCGCTACACGCTGGAAGGGCCACTCGAACACGATGCCGAACCGGCGCCGCCCACCCCACCCGGTAGCGACGACGTCGCCCCACTGTCGTTCGCGTACTAGGAGGAGCAGCCATGGCACTTCAGCACCTCTGGTTCATCATCCTGGCCGCGCTGTTCCTGGGCTTCTTCGTCCTGGAGGGGTTCGATTTCGGTGTCGGCATGCTCATGGAGTTCTTCGGCCGCGCCGCCGACGGTGACGAGGGCGACGCCGAGCAGTACCGCCGCGCCGCGCTCAACACCATCGGACCGGTGTGGGACGGCAACGAGGTCTGGATCATCACCGCGGGTGCGGCGATGTTCGCGGCGTTCCCCGGCATGTACGCGACGCTGTTCTCGGGCCTCTATCTGCCGCTGCTGGCGATCCTGGTCGGCATGATCGTGCGGGTCTGCGCCATCGAATGGCGCGGCAAGATCGACGATCCGCAGTGGCGCCGGTGGGCCGACATCGGCATCGCCATGGGTTCCTGGCTGCCGGCCGTGCTGTGGGGCGTGGCCTTCGCCTCCATCCTGCGCGGCCTCCCCGTCGACGCCCACCACCAGATACAGCTGTCCTTCGGTGACGTGCTGAACCCGTACTCCCTGCTCGGCGGTATCGCCACGGCCGGCCTCTTCGCCTTCCACGGCGCGGTGTTCGTGACACTCAAAACCGAAGGGGCCGTGCACGATACCGCGCGCCGGTTCGCCAGCCGCCTGACCGTTCCGGTGACCGTGATCGTCGCCGTGTTCGGTATCTGGACACAGGTGGCGTACGGCAACGACGTCACCTGGATAGCACTGGGCGTCGCCGTGGTGGCCCAGTTCTCGGCGGTCCGGCTGGTGTGGACGCGCCGCGCCGACGGGTGGGCGTTCGCCGCGACGGCCATCGTCGTCGCCGCCGTGGTCGCCCTGCTGTTCAGCTGCCTGTACCCGAATCTCGTTCCCTCGACCCTCGATCCGGCGTGGAGCCTGACCATCCACAACGCGTCGTCGACGCCGTACACGCTCAAGGTGATGACCTGGGCCGCGCTGCTGCTCACCCCGTTGGTGATCTGCTACCAGGGTTGGACGTACTGGGTTTTCCGGCAACGGATTTCGGCCGCGCACATCCCGGCATCCATCGGGTTGTCCCGAAACGGCGGATCGCACTGACCCGATCGTCGGCCAGCCCCCGCATGACCGCCGGTCTGCGGCGGCACCTGGCGGCCACGGTCGGCAGTGGCGTGGTCATCACCGCGGCGGCGCTCGCCGCAGCGGTGATGACCGCACAGGTCGTGGCCGGGGTCATCACCACCCGGGCACCGCTGTCGCACTGGATACCCCAGCTGTTCATGCTCGCCGGGCTCTGGTCGCTGCGTGCCGGCGCCCAGTGGTGGCAGGCCAGGCTCAGCCAGCACGGCGCCACCGCCATGATCGCCGACCTCGACGCGCAGGTGCTGTCCGCCGTCACCGCGCTGCCGCCGCATCGTCGGCAGGCGGTGCACGATGAGGCCGCGATCCTGCTGACCCGCGGACTCGACGGGCTGCGACCGTACTTCACCCGATATCTGCCGGCCGTCGTGATGTCCGTGCTGCTGACCCCGGCGGCCGTCATCGTGATCGCCTGGTACGACGTGAAATCAGCCCTCATCGTGCTGATCGCGCTGCCTCTCATCCCGCTGTTCATGGTGCTGATCGGTGTCATGACGACCGAGCGGTCGGCGGCCGCGCTGGCCGCCATGGCCACGCTGCAGTCGCGTCTGCTCGACCTGATCGCGGGTATCCCGACGCTGCGGGCCCTCGGCCGTGCCGAGGGCGCCGCGCCGCGCATCACCGAACTGTCCGACGCCCACCGGCATTCGGCCCTGGCGACGTTGCGCATCGCGTTCCTGTCGGCGCTCGTCCTCGAACTGCTGGCGACGCTCGGGGTGGCGCTGGTCGCCGTCGGTGTCGGGCTGCGACTGGTCAGCGGCGGAGTCACCCTGCCGGTCGCGCTGACGGTGCTGCTCCTGGCGCCCGAGGTGTTCTGGCCACTGCGCCGCGTCGGCGTCGAATTCCATGCCGCACAGGACGGCAAGGTCGCGTTCGGACACGCCTACCGGCTGCTCGAGGAGGCCGGGCAACCGGAACCGGGCAGCGCACAGATCGGGGTACGGCCGACCATCGAACTGGAGCACGTGAGCATCGACGGCCGGGACGGGCCGGCGCCGCACGATCTGACGCTGCGGGCCACGCCCGGCTCGGTGACGGTTCTGACCGGCCCCAACGGCAGCGGGAAAAGCACCGCGCTGCAAGCAATTCTGGGGCTGACGGTGCCTGACGCCGGCCGCGTGCGGGTCGGCGACGACGAACAGCGCTGCGACGTCGGCACGCTGGACCGGCAGCACTGGTGGCACCAGATCGGCTGGCTGCCGCAACGGCCCGTACTCGTCCCGGGGACGGTGCGGGAAAACCTGGAATTGCTCGGCGCCCTCCCCGACCTCGACAGCGCCTGCCGCGCATCGGGATTCGACGAGGTGCTGGCCACCTTGCCCGCCGGACTCGACACCGTGCTGGGGCGCGGCGGGTCGGGGCTGTCGCTGGGCCAGCGGCAGCGCCTGGCACTGGCGCGGGTACTCGGCCGGCCCAGCCCGGTGCTGCTGCTCGACGAACCGACCTCACATATGAATGCCGAGCTGGAGATCCGGGTTCTCCAGGCGATCCGGGCCCGCGCCGCGGCCGGCGCGACCGTCATCGTCGTCGGACACCGTGACGCCGTGCTGGCCATCGGTGATGAGATCGTCCGGGCGGGAGGTGCTTCCCGTGTCCACAGTTAGATTCGCGATCGACCTGCTCCGGCCCCGGCTCCCCCGCCTGGCGCTGGCCGTCTTCCTCGGTTCCGCGGCACTCGGCAGCGCCCTCGCCCTGGCCGGGGTGTCGGCGTGGCTGATCACCCGGGCCTGGCAGCAACCGCCGATCCTGCAGCTGTCGGTCGCGGTGGTGGCGGTGCGGCTGTTCGGCATTTCCCGTGGGGTGCTGGGCTATTGCGAGCGCCTGGCATCGCACGACGTGGCGCTGCGCGCCGCCGGCCGGGCCCGCACCGAGCTGTACGGGCGGCTGTCCGCGGCGCCACCGGCGACGGTGCTGCGGCTGAGCAGCGGTGAATTGGTCTCGCGCGCAGGCGCTTCCGTCGACGACCTGGCCGACACCCTGGTGCGGTCGGTGCTGCCCGTCGCCGTCGCGACGGTGCTGTCGACCGCCACGGTGATCGTCATCGCCGTCATCTCACCCGCCGCCGCACTCGCCCTTGCCGCCGGGCTGGTGGTCGCCGGAGTCTGGGCACCGTGGCAGGCCGCGCGCGCCGCGGAAGCCACCGAAAACCTGGCGGCAGTACACCATTCGGACCGCGACGCGGCCGTCATGCTGGCGCTCGACCATGCCGCCGAACTGGCCGTGGCCGGCCGCCTCGGCGGTGTCATCGCTCAGGCCACCGCGGACCACCGCCGCTGGGGCGACGCCGCCGACCGTGCCGCGCGGCCCGCTGCCCTGGCCGGTGCGGTGCCGATCCTGGCCACCGGCGCCAGCGCCATCGCCGCGATCGTCGCCGCCATCTCGCTCACGTCGACCGTCGCTCCCACGACATTGGCGATCCTCATGCTGCTGCCGCTGTCGGCGTTCGAGGCCACCGGCGCGCTGCCGGGCGCGGCGGTGCAGTTGACCCGGGCCCGCATCGCCATCGCGCGGCTCACCGCAATGCTGGCCGAGCACCCCGACGACCGGGTGGTCATGGCCGTCCCGCCGCTACAGGTCGCACCCGGAGACCGGGTCGCCGTGCTGGGCGCCAGCGGCCGAGGCAAGACGACCCTGCTGCTGTCCACCGCCGACCGCTTCAACGAAACCGATTCACCGGCAGGGTTTTTCGCCGAGGATGCGCACCTGTTCGACACCACGCTGCGCGACAACCTCCTGGTGGCCCGCGGCGACGCCACCGACGGCGAACTCACCGCCGCCCTGACACGGGTCGGCCTGGCCCCCTGGCTGGGGACGCTGCCGGACGGGTTGTCCACCCTGCTCTCCGGTGGGGCCGCCGCCGTCTCCGCCGGCCAGCGGCGCCGACTGCTGCTTGCTCGCGCCCTGCTGACCGACTTCCCCGTCGTGCTCCTCGACGAACCGACCGAGCACCTCGACGCGGCGGACAGTCACCGCTTGCTCGCCGAACTCCTCACTCCGGGCGCGATGTTCGGCGCCGACCGCGCGGTGGTCGTGGCCACGCACCAGCTGCCGCCGGACGTGCCCTGCACGGTGCTGAACCTCGATTCCAGCAACTACGGGTACCCTGCGCAGTCATGAGCATGTATCCCGGTGGCGGGTATCCGCCGCCGCCACCACCGCCGTACGCCGACCAGGGGTACGGGGCGTACACGTCGACTCCGCGCAACGGTATGGGGACCGCCGCGCTGGTTCTGGGCATCGTGGGACTGCTGACCTCGTGGTCGGTGATCGGTGGGCTGCTGTTCGGGCTGGGTGCCGTCGCGTGCGGCATCCTCGGCCGCGGCCGGGTCAAGCAGGGACTCGCCGACAACGGCGTGGTGGCCGGCGCGGGCATCGTGCTCGGCGCGCTGGCGACCGTGCTCGCGGTGGTGTTCGTGTTCGTCGTGATCGGCTTCTACCGCCAGGTCGGTTTCAGCGACTACACCGACTGCATGACGCGCGCCGGGCAGGACCAGAACGCACAGAGCACCTGTGTCCAGAACTTCCGCGGCCGTATCGAGAAGGAATTCGGCGTAAAGGTCGACTGAGCCGACCCCAAAACCGTTAGCCCGGAAAGTGTTTGACGATGCCTTCCTGGGTAACCGTCGCCAGCACCTGACCGGCGCGATCGAAGAAATGGCCGGATGCCAGGCCCCGGGAGTCCGCGGCCACCGGCGACGTCGTCGAATACAGCACCCACTCGTCGAATTTGATGGGCTGGTGAAACCACACTGTGTGGTTCATGGTCACCGCGAAAATCCGGTCGTGCCCCCATGACAGCCCGTGGGTGGTGATGATCGAGTCGAGCAGCGTCGTGTCCGACGAGTAGACCAGCGCCGCGGCGTGCAGCACCGGGTCGTCGGGCATGGCGCCCATGGTCTTGAGCCACACGCGGTTGTGGTCGAGCTTGCCACCCTTGTCCCGCATCACCCAGGCCGGGTCATTGGTGTAGCGCCATTCGATGGGCTTGAGTGCCTCGACGAACAGCGGAACGGTCTCCTCGTAGCCCTTCAGCAGGTCGTCGATCGTGGGCAGCGACAACGGATCCGGCACCACCGGCGCCTTGACCGAGTGCTCGAGGCTGCGCCCACCCGCCAGATGGGACACCAGCGCCGTCGCCAACAGCGTGTCGCCCTGCATGACGTCGACGCGGCGGTTCGCGAAGCGACGTTCGTCGCGCAGCCGGACCACCTTGAACTCGAGGTCGCGCTCCGGGTCGCCACCGGCGATGAAGTGCGTCGACAGCGTCGTCGGCGGCAGCTTGGGCGGCACGGTACGGCTGGCGGCGACGAACGCCTGCGCCATCATCTGACCACCGAAGGTGCGAACCGGGTTCCGGCTCGGATGACCACCGGTGAAGGTGTCGTCGTCGACCTGGGTGACGTCGAGAACCTTGAGCAGTTCCTCGAAATCCGCAGTCGTCACGCGCTACCCCCGGCTCAGTGGTCTTCCTCCCCGATCCGGTGCACGTGGATCAGGTTGGTCGAGCCTACTGTGCCCGGCGGCGCGCCCGCGACGATGACCACCAGGTCACCGCGCTTGTAGCGGTCGAGCTCCAGCAGCGCCTTGTCGACCTCCTGGATCATGCCGTCGGTGCTGTCCATCTGCGGGACGATGAACGTCTCGGTCCCCCAGGTCAGCGCCAGCTGGCTGCGCACCTCCGGCAGGTCGGTGAACGCCAGCAGCGGCAGCGGTGTGTGCAGGCGGGACAGCCGGCGCACAGTGTCGCCCGACTGGGTGAAGGCGACCAGCGCCTTGGCATCCAGGCGCTCACCGATGTCACGGGCCGCGTAGGAGATGACGCCACGCTTGGTGCGCGGCACATGGGTCAGCGGAGGTGCGTCGGTGGAATTCGCCTCGACAGCTTTCACGATCCGAGCCATGGTCCGCACGGCCTCGAGCGCGTACTTGCCGACCGAGGTCTCACCGGAGAGCATCACGGCGTCGGCGCCGTCGAGAATCGCGTTGGCGACGTCCGAGGCCTCGGCCCGGGTGGGCCGGGAGTTCTCGATCATCGACTCCAGCATCTGGGTGGCGACGATGACCGGTTTGGCGTTCTCCCTGGCCATCTGGATGGCGCGCTTCTGCACCAGCGGCACTTCCTCGAGCGGCAGCTCGACGCCCAGGTCACCACGGGCGACCATGATCGCGTCGAAGGCCAGCACGATGGCCTCGAGGTTGTCGACGGCTTCGGGCTTCTCCAGCTTGGCGATCACCGGCACCCGGCGGCCCACCTCGTCCATCACCTCATGCACGAGTTCGATGTCGGCCGGTGACCGGACGAACGACAGCGCGATCAGGTCTACGCCGAGCTTCAGCGCGAACTTCAGATCGTCGATGTCCTTCTCGGACAACGCCGGAACGGACACGTTCATCCCCGGCAGGGACAGGCCCTTGTTGTTGCTGACCGGGCCGCCCTCGGTGACGGTGCAGACGACATCGTTGCCGTCGATCTTGTCGACCACGAGGCCGACCTTGCCGTCGTCGACGAGCAGCCGGTCACCGGCGCGGGCGTCTTCGGCCAGCTGCTTGTAGGTGGTCGACACGCGGTCGTGGCTGCCGTCGCAGTCGTCGACGGTGATCCGCACCGTTTCGCCGGTGCGCCACTCGGTGGGGCCGTCGGCGAAGCGACCGAGCCGGATCTTGGGGCCCTGCAGGTCGGCGAGAATGCCGACCGCGCGGCCGGCGGCATCGGACGCCGCTCGCACGCGCTTGTACGCCGTCTCATGATCGGCGTGCGCACCATGGCTGAAGTTCAGCCGCGCCACATCCATTCCAGCTTCGACCAGCGCCAGCACGGTTGCGTCGGTAGACGTAGCCGGGCCGAGCGTACAGACGATTTTTCCGCGCCTATTCACGGTGCATGAGCATAGTGGATCGATTCAGATAACGGCTTGCCGGGAGCGCTGTCGGCATCTCAACATCAGCCGAACAGCGAGTTGCCTCGTGGTGTCCCCAGCTCAGCGGCGCTAGGACTGCGTGAACGTCGGCACCAACGGAAATCCCGGCAGATTGCGGACCACCGTCCACAACACCATCGCCACCAGTGCGGTCACCAACGGCGGCGCCACCGACAGCCGCCGTCTCCAGCACACCACGAGCCAGACGGTCAGCAGCGGCAACCCCACGAGCGCGAAGACGTTGTCGACGACGGCTGCTGACAAGTCACCGTGCAAGACGTCGTGGGTCATCCGCAGCCCGCCGCACAGTGGACAGTTCCAGCCGGTGAGGGCCTTGAACGGACACGGCGGAAACCCGAATCCGGGGCGATGCGGGTCGGCGACGCCGATATACGTCAGAGTCGCCACCGCCACGGCCCCGGTGCCGGCTACTCCCGCCACACGCGCGACCCTGGCGGCTGACGTCATCAGTCCATGATGCCCGGCGACGACGCCGATCGCCGATTTACGCCGTTCGGCTGATGCTCAGGGAGACCTCGCACCGGACAGTGGAAAGGACCGACTCCGAACGAGGCCACTCGAGGAGCAGCATGGGAAGCAAGACCGGATTTCGCGTCGGCGTCGCCGATCCCATCATCGCGGCTCGCCCAGCAGCCGATACGTTCACCCGAGCCAGCTACCTCGGTGCGGTGGCGAATCGCGCCGACTCCTTCTGGGTGCCGGACCACCTCAACCAACTGTTCCCGCGCTCGTTGTGGAAACCGGAGTATTGCGGCTCCACCAGAGTTGTCCCGACGCTGGACGCCACCATGGAACCGTGGACCATGTTGGGGCACATCGCAGCTCGCAATCGAGTCGGTCGGATGCGACTGGGCGTAGGGGTGACCGATACGGGCCGGCGCAACCCGGCGGTCACCGCACAAGCCGCGGCGACACTGCACCTACTGACGCGGGGACGGGCGATCCTCGGCATCGGCCCCGGCGAGCGAGAAGGCAACGAACCCTACGGAGTCGACTGGTCCAAACCCGTCGCGCGGTTCGAGGAAGCGATGGCCACCATCCGCGCGCTCTGGGATTCGGGCGGCGAACTGGTCAACCGCGATTCGCCATATTTCCCTTTGCGCAACGCGCTTTTCGCGCTACCGCCATATAAAGGCAGGTGGCCTGAGATTTGGGTCGCGGCACATGGTCCACGGATGTTGCGGGCCGCGGGTCGCTACGGTGACGCCTATTTTCCGGGGTTCGCGCATCGGCCGAAAGACTTCGCCCAACGACTGGAGGTCGTCCGGACCGCGGCGTCGGACGCCGGACGCGATCCGATCGCCATCCTCCCGGCCCTCATGATATTCGTCGTGACCGGCCGAACCAGGGACGACGTCGATGCGGCGCTCGAATCCGAGATGGTGAAGTCAGTGGCGCTCAACGCCAGCGACGAGGTGTTCGGCCGCCACGGCGCCGAACATCCACTGGGGCCCGGCTTCGCCGGCGCGCAGGACATCCTGCCGCATGGCATGGACGAGGAAACGGCACTGTCCCACGTGGCTGCAGTCCCGCCCTCACTGATGCGGGAAATTGTCCTCAATGGCACGCCAGACGAGGTCGTCGAGCAGGCAGCGCTGTGGCGTGACTGCGGCGTCCGCTACATGGTGGTGGTGAACATCAGCGTCATGCAGCGCAACCTGCGGAAAGGCCTGGCCTCGATCCAGCCGTTCAACCAGATCGTCCGACGGCTCAAGAGGCTCTGATGGCGCACGAACGTCGGTGACCCCTCGACACCGACGTTCGCCGCGAATCAGCGACAATATTGCCGTATTGTAACGGTTCGGGCAAACGCAGCGGGAGTTATTGGCGCAACTGACCGTGCCGGATCAGCTCGTTGACGGACTCTTCCCACCTGGCCAACTCGGGGTCAGAGGTGAACGACGCCGGCAGGTGCCGGTCGAGGTGCCGGCGCAAGATGACCGAGCCCAGAGTCAGCACCAACGGATTCAGCCCGGCCCAGACCGCGTCGAGCCCCTCGGCGGCGTCCCCGGTGTCGATCATGCGCTGCCACCGGTCGATGCCGATCCGCGCCATAGCGTCGAATATTGCGATACCGCTTGGGGTTTCAGAAGCCACCGCCCGGCCCAGATAGTCCATCACCACCAGGTGGTCGGTGAGCAGGCCGTGCACCGCCCGGCCGATCGCGGCAACCGAGTCGGGCCCCGGACTTTCCAGCGCAGCGAACATGGTCGAGCTGATGAGTTTCATCGCCACATCGTCGACGGCCTTGATCAAACCGTCCTTGGTGCCGAAATGGTGCTGCACCAACCCGACTGAAACACCCGCGGTATCGGCCACCATCTGCAACGTCGCATCGGACGTGCCCCGCTGCGCAAACACGTTCAGCGCCGCATTGAGGATGCGGTCCTGCCGAGACTGCTGCAACTGCACTCCGTCGGCTATGTCATCCACAGGAGACATCCAACCACCGCACAACCGATCAGGACCGGCGAGTGAGGAACATACCGTTCGCATGAAAGTGCAGCTTGTGCGCACTTTTGCCGCGGGCGGAATCTGAGGCCGCGGTGGCCCTGCGCCTACGGTCCTGGTGTCACGCCCTCAGTGCAGGGTCAGCGACGAGGGCTTCCCGCTATGCATCGACGCTGCAACCACGGCCTGCGCCACTCACACTTCTGCGCCCAGGATTCAGGCTCAACGACAAGGGCCGCCGAGCGTGCGCGCAGTGCGTGCTCCTTGCGGGATCCGTGGTCTGCCCGCACATTCGCGGCCTCGTAGGCCAGACTCAGCCCTGTCGGCGCCACCAACGACGACGCGGGGCGGGCGGCTCCCAAACGGGAACCCCAACGGGCTCAACCCTTTCGGTGGCGTCGCCCTTCGGCGCGGGTGCTTCAGCCGGTTCAGCGTCGGCATCGTCTTCTGCGGCTTCGGCGTCAGCGTCTTCGGCCTCAGCGTTCTCGGCCTCAGCCTCTTCGGCCTCGGCGTCTTCGGACTCAGCCTCCGCAGACTCGGAATCCGTTGCCTCTTCGGACTCGTCGACAGCCTCGACCTCCGCGGCCTCCTCGGCTTCGGGTTCCTCGGCGGCCTCGGACTCCTCGTCCTCCACGGCGTCCTCAACGTCAGCGCTGTCGTCGGCGTCCGCAACCTCCGTCTCGACGGCGGCCTCGTCAGCGTCGGATTCCGTTGTCCCTTCGGCCTCTTCTGCCTCGTCAGCGGCTTCCGCAGAATCCACGGCCTCGGCGGACTCCTCGTCCTCCGCGGCGTCCTCAACGTCAGCGCTGTCGTCGGCGTCCGCGACGTCCGTCTCGACGGCAGCTTCTTCAGCCGCTTCCGCAGAATCCACGGCCTCCGCAGACTCTTCGGCCTCCGCAGACTCTTCGGCCTCCGCGGCGTCCTCGACGTCAGCGCTGTCGTCGCCGTCGGCAACGTCCGTCTCGGCGGCAGCCTCCTCAGCGGCTTCGTCGGACTCCGTTGTGCCCTCGGACTCCTCGGCCACCTCGACGGCTTCGGCCTCATCGGCATCCAGGTCTTCGGCTTCGGCGTCGGACTCGTCTGCTTCCTCGACCTCGTCGGAATCGACTGACTCACTACCGGATTCGTCGGCAGCCGTCTCGGCATCGGCGGCCTGTTCGGCGAGCGCCACGGGTTCGTCGGATTGGGTCTCGACGGCGTCGGCCTCGTCGGCGACGTCGGCATCGCCGCCCGATGCGGCAGTGGCAGCAGCACCGGCGGCGACGACCGCGGGCACCTTCACGGCAACTCCGGTGTCGAAATCGAGAACGTCGCCGGCGTCGTCGACCTGTCGGCCACCGAGCGTCGCCGGATCCTCACGGCCCCGCGGCGCGACCATCATGTAGACCACGGCACCGATGAACACGAACGTCGACGTGAACGAGTTGACGCGGATACCGGCGATCAGCGTCGCGGTGTCGCTGCGCATCAACTCGACGCCGAAGCGGCCGACGCAGTAGGCGGCGACGTACAGCGCGAACAGCCGGCCGTGGCCCAGCCGGAACCGGCGGTCCGCCCACAGCAGGAAGAAGAAAACCACGAGGTTCCACAGCAATTCGTAGAGGAACGTCGGATGCACGACCTCATAGACCTGCCCGGTCGAGACGCCGTTGAGCAGGTGCGGGTTCACCACACCGGAGCCGTCACTCCGCTGGAAGATCTGCAGGCCCCACGGCAGATCCGTGGGCCGGCCGTACAGCTCCTGGTTGAAGTAGTTGCCCAGCCGGCCGATGGCCTGGGCCAGGATGATGCCGGGCGCGATGGCGTCGCCGAACGCGGGCAACGGGATTCCGTGTCGGCGGCAGCCGATCCAGGCGCCGACGCCACCGAGCGCGACCGCGCCCCAGATGCCGAGGCCGCCATCCCAGATCCGCACGGCCGCACCGATGCCGGCGCCGCCCTCGGCGAAGTACGTCCGCCAGTCGGTCATCAGGTGGTACAGCCGGCCACCGATGAGGCCGAACGGCACCGTCCACAGTGCGATGTCGTAGATGACGCCCGCCTCACCACCGCGCGCGACCCAGCGGCGATCGCCGATGATCAGCGCGGCGATGATGCCGGTGATGATGCAGAGCGCGTAGGCCCGGATCGGTACTGGCCCCAAGTGCCAGACGCCCTGGGCCGGACTCGGGATGTATGCCAGCAACGATGTGGTCACGCGGAAACTTTCTGTCGTACTCCGTGGGCCAGTTCTTCGGACAATGCTCGTACCGCGGGGATACCGCCGTCGCCGAGCGCAGATACCAACGCCGAGCCGACGATGACGCCGTCGGCGTAGGCCGCTATCTCCGCGGCCTGTTCCCGCGACCGCACACCGAGGCCGACACCCACCGGGATGTCCGACACGGCACGCACCCGGGACACCAACTCGGGCGCCATGTTCGACACCGCGTCGCGCGCACCGGTGACGCCCATGGTCGAGGCGGCGTAGACGAACCCGCGCGAGGCCGCCGCCGTGGCGGCCAGCCGCTCCGGGGTGGACGACGGTGCCACAAGGAAGATGCGGTCGAGGTTGTGGGCGTCGGAGACGCCGAACCATTCGTCGGCCTCGTCGGGGATGAGGTCGGGCGTGATCAGTCCGAGCCCGCCCGCCGACGCCAGGTCACGCGCGAAAGCGTCGACGCCCCAACGCAACACCGGATTCCAGTAGGTCATGACGACGGCGTGCCCGCCGGCGTTGCTGATGGCCTCGACGGCCTTCAGCGCGTCGCGGACCCGCACCCCACCCTGCAGGGCGGTGTTGGTGGCGGCGGCGATAACCGGCCCGTCCATGCCCGGGTCGGAGTAGGCGACGCCGACTTCGATTATGTCGCAACCGGATTCGGTCATCGCGACCATCGCGTCGATCGAGGTCTGCACGTCCGGGTAGCCGGTCGGCAGGTACCCGATCAGCGCCGAACGCCCTTCGGCCCGGCACGATTCGAACAATCCAGCCAGTCGGCTCATGACGCTTCCCCAGTCTCACCGTCCAGTAGACCGAACCATTTCGCGGCGGTCTCGACGTCCTTGTCGCCGCGGCCGGACAGGTTCACGACGATCACCGAACCCGACCCCAGTTCGCTGCCGAGTTTCAGCGCGCCCGCGACGGCGTGCGCCGATTCGATCGCCGGGATGATGCCCTCGGTGCGGCACAGCAGGCCGAACGCTTCCATGGCCTCGGTGTCCGTCACCGGCCGGTACTCGGCGCGGCCGACGTCCTTGAGGTACGCATGTTCCGGACCGACGCCCGGGTAGTCCAAACCGGCTGAGATGGAATGCGATTCGATGGTCTGGCCGTCCTCGTCCTGCAGCAGGTACGAGAACGAGCCCTGGAACGCGCCTGGCGATCCGCCGGTGAAAGTGGCTGCGTGCCTTCCGGTTTCGACTCCGTCGCCGGCCGCTTCAAAACCGACCAGGCGCACACCCGGATCGTCGATGAAGGCGTGGAAGACGCCGATGGCGTTCGATCCGCCGCCGACGCATGCCGTGACCGCGTCGGGCAGCCGGCCGGCCTGCTGCTGTATCTGGACCCGCGCTTCCAAACCGATGACGCGCTGGAAATCGCGCACCATGACGGGGAACGGGTGCGGTCCGGCCGCGGTGCCGAAGCAGTAGTAGGTGTCGTCCGCGTTGGTGACCCAGTCGCGGAAGGCTTCGTTGATGGCGTCCTTGAGGGTCGCCGAACCGGCCTCGACCGACACCACGGTGCCACCGAGCAGCCGCATCCGGGCCACGTTCAGCGCCTGCCGGGCGGTGTCGACCGCACCCATGTAGACGACGCACTCCAGGCCGAGCAGCGCGCAGGCCGTCGCGGTGGCGACGCCGTGCTGGCCGGCGCCGGTCTCGGCGATGACGCGGGTCTTGCCCATGCGCTTGGCCAGCAGCGCCTGCCCGAGCACGTTGTTGATCTTGTGAGAACCGGTGTGGTTCAGGTCTTCTCGTTTGAGGAACAGCCGCGCGCCGCCGGCGTGTTCGGACAGTCGCGTCGCTTCGTACAGCGGCGACGGCCGGCCGGTGTAGTGCTGCTGCAGCCGATCGAGCTCGTCGAGGAACGTCTGGTCGGTGCGGACCTTGTCGTAGGCCGCGGTGACTTCGTCGATAACGGCCATCAGAGCCTCGGGCACCAGCCGGCCGCCGTAGGCACCGAAGTGCCCCTTGGCGTCGGGGTCGTGGCTTGTGGCTTCGGCGACCGCCGCGCTCATCCGCGGCAATTCGGTACCAGTGCGATCAGACATAAGAACTCGGGCTGCTTCTTCGCGCAGGAGCCCGCAATTCAGCGGGCTGGTTTCGGGCAGGACGGGTGCGTGCCGGCAGTTACCAGGTCGGCGACGGCGCTCCGCGGATCGCCACTTGTCACCAGGCCCTCGCCGACCAGGACGGCGTCGGCGCCGGCACCGGCGTAGGCCAGCAGGTCGGCGGTGCCACGCACCCCCGACTCGGCGATCCGGATGATGTTGCTCGGCAGGCCTGGCGCGATGCGGCCGAAGCAGTCGCGGTCGACCTCGAGGGTCTTGAGGTCCCGGGCGTTGACGCCGATGACCTTGGCACCGGCCTGGATGGCCCGGTCCGCTTCCTCTTCGGTGTGCACCTCGACCAGCGGGGTCATCCCGAGCGACTCGGTCCGGTCGATCATCGAGGTCAGCACCGACTGCTCCAACGCGGCCACGATCAGCAGCAGCATGTCGGCGCCGTGGGCCCGGGCCTCGTGAATCTGGTACGGCGTGACGATGAAGTCCTTGCGCAGCACCGGAATCGACACCCCGGCACGCACGGCATCCAGGTCCGCCAGCGAACCGTTGAAGCGACGCTCCTCGGTCAGCACACTGATCACCCGCGCGCCGCCGGACTCGTAGGCCTTGGCCAGCTTGGCGGGATCGTCGATCTGCGCCAACGCCCCCTTGCTGGGGCTCGCCCGCTTCACCTCGGCGATGACGCCGATGCCCGGCTCCCGCAGCGCGGCGAGAGCATCCTTGGCCGTCGGCGCCTTCTTGGCCCGCTCCTTGACCTCGGTCAGACTCAGCGCGGCTTCGCGGGCGGCAACATCAGCGCGAACTCCCTCGATGATGGAGTCGAGCACGGTCCCCGAAGTCATAACGCGTCGTCGTCCTTCCGTGCCGGTTCGGCAAGCCAGATGATCATCTCGAAGGGTAGTCGCCAGGGCGGCGCAGACTGCCACCGGGCCACGCTCATTTCCCGCCGCCGTCGTTCTGGGAGGGATCAGGTCCCTCGTTCCGGGTCGGATCATGGCCTTCGTCCAAGGCGTCCCAGATCATCCGTTCGGACATGCCGTCGGCGGCTTCTTCCTGTGCCGCCTCGCGCCGCGCGCCCGGCGCGGCGTATTTGGCGGTGGCCGCCGTGGCGGCTCCCCGGCCCGCCGAGCGCATCAGCAAAACGGCTCCGACCAGCGTCAACACCGCGGCCGCCAGCGTCACACCGGCACCCCAGTAGTGCCGCTGGGTGCCCACCAGGAACATGACCGCGATCTGTGCCATGTCGGCGGCGCGCACCGAGACGTCGGTGACCGCCCACAGGCTGATGGCCAGATATCCCATCCCGGCGCTCGCGACGGCCACCAGCAGCGCCAGCAGCCGCAGCGCCCAGCCGCGCACGGCCAGTGCCGCCACCGCGGCGGCGCCCGCCAATAGCGCCAGCGGGATGAGGGCCGTGGACCAGGCCGCGCCGGACAGCGTCGTCGTCTTCGGCTGGCCGAGCCCGTCGAACGACGACACGTCGACCCAGGGCAGCCGGGAGGCGCCCCACAGCATCAGTGCGGCGACGAGCAGCAGCACCTGAGCGGTGCGGGTGGTCCTCACGGCTCGCTCAGGGTCTCGGCGGCCGCGATCGCCGCCAGCACGGCCTTGGCCTTGTTGGACGACTCGTTGTATTCGTACGGCCCGTTGGAGTCGGCGACAACGCCGCCACCGGCCTGCACGTAGGCGGTGCCGCCGCGCATCAGCGCGGTGCGGATCGCGATGGCGAAGTCGGCGTTGCCGGCGAAATCGAGGTACCCGAGCACGCCGCCGTACAGGCCGCGGCGAGTCAGCTCGACCTCTTCGATCAGCTCCATGGCGCGGACCTTCGGCGCCCCCGACAGCGTCCCGGCCGGGAAGCAGGCGGTGACGGCGTCCAGCGCGGTCTTGTCGTCGGCGAGTTGGCCGGTGACGGTGGAGACCAGGTGCATGACGTGGCTGTAGCGCTCGATGTGGCTGTAGTCCTCGACGCGCACGGTGCCGGGCCGGCAGACGCGGCCCAGGTCATTGCGGCCCAGGTCGACCAGCATCAGGTGCTCGGAGCGCTCCTTGTCGTCGGCGAGCAGCTCCTTCTCGAGAAGGATGTCGTCCTCCTCGGTGGCGCCGCGCCACCGCGTGCCGGCGATGGGGTGCGTGGTCGCCACCCCTTCCTTCACCGTGACGAGCGCCTCCGGGCTGGAGCCGACGACCGAGAAGTCAAGGCCGCCTTCGGCATTGGGCACGTTGAGCAGGTACATGTACGGACTGGGGTTGGTCACCCGCAGCACCCGGTAGACGTCGATCGGGTCGGCGGCGGTATCCATCTCGAAGCGCTGCGACGGCACTACCTGGAATGCCTCGCCGGCCTCGATGTCGCCGACCAGCTTCTCGACGATGGCCGTGTACTCCTCGACAGTGCGCTGCTGGCGGGGCTGCGGCTGCGGACGTTCGAAGGTCGCGATGCTCGACGGCAACGGCTCCCCCAGCGCCTTCGTCATGACGTCGAGGCGCGCGACGGCATCGTCGTAGGCCCAGTCGACGCGCTCGTCGGTGCCGTTCCAGTTGACGGCGTTGGCGATGAGTGTGATGGTGCCCTCGTGGTGGTCGACGGCGGCCATGTCGGTGGCCAGCAGCAGCACCATGTCCGGCAGTTCGAGATCGTCGACCGCCAGCTCGGGCAGGCGTTCCAGCCGGCGCACCATGTCGTAGGCGAAATATCCCACCAGCCCGCTCGACAGCGGCGGCAGGCCCGGCACCGGCGCGGTCTGCAGCAGGGCCAGGGTGTCGCGCACCGCCTGCAGCGGGTCGCCGCCACTGGGTGCGTCCTGCGGGGTGTTGCCCAGCCAGACGGCTTCGCCGTCCCGGACCGTCAGCGCCGACGGGGCGCCCGCACCGATGAACGACCATCGCGACCACGAGCGCCCGTTTTCCGCCGATTCCAGCAGAAACGTGCCGGGGCGGTTGGCGGCCAGCTTGCGGTAGGCCGACAACGGCGTCTCGCTGTCGGCGAGCACCTTGCGCGTCACCGGCACGACACGGTGCTCGGCGGCCAGCGCCTGGAATTCCTCACGTGAGGTCGTCTTCACGCGGTCATCCTCCCAGAAGTAGCGTGGCAACCATGAAACGTGGTGACGTCGTCGCAGAGTTCAATCTCCCCGACCAGACCGGGACGAACCGCAGCCTTTCCGAACTGCTGGCCGACGGGCCGATCGTGCTGTTCTTCTACCCCGCGGCCATGACGCCGGGCTGCACCATGGAGGCCTGCCACTTCCGCGACCTCGCGGCCGAGTTCGCCGCCGTCGGCGCGTCCCGGGTCGGGATCAGCATGGACGCGGTGGAAAAGCAGGACAAGTTCGCCGAGAAGCACAGCTTCGACTACCCGCTGCTGTCGGACACCTCCGGCGCGGTGGCCGAGGCGTTCGGTGTGAAACGTGGCCTGCTCGGCAAGCTGATGCCCGTCAAGCGGACCACGTTCGTCATCGACACCGACCGCAGGGTCCTCGAGGTGATCGCCAGCGAGATCTCGATGGACTCTCACGCCGACAAGGCGCTCGAGGTGCTCAGGGCGCGTTAGCCGCCCGGATCACCGCAGCCAGTGACGCGGTGAGCACCGAGTCACTGCGGCCGCACGACCAGCCGCCGCGGTGTTCGAGGTACGTGACCGCGGTGTCGCCGATCGACTGCTGGGTGAGGCTCAGGATCTCGACGGGCCGGTCCACGTCGGCCAGCGCCTGGGTCAGCGCCTCGACCGGTCCGACGCCGCGGTGCGTACTGGCGCGGGCGATCCCGTTGACCGTCAGCGTGATCTCGGTGGTGTCGTCGCTGCTGGCGTGCCAGTCCTTCAGCTCCACCGGGCCGCTGCATCCCAGGTAGGACGCCTCGAACAGGTCGTACAGCTCGGCGGCGGTCACCTCGGCGCCACTGCCGTCGGTGTGGGCCTGCACATGTCGCGCGAAGTCGATCTGCAGCCGCCGCGGCAGGTCGAGTCCGTACCCGGTGTTCAGCAGGTAGGCGATGCCGCCCTTGCCGGATTGTGAGTTCACCCGGATCACCGCGTCGTAGCTGCGGCCGATGTCGGCCGGGTCGATCGGCAGATACGGCACCCGCCAATCGATTTCGCGTTCGTCCCGGTTCTCTGCCGCGGCTCGGGCCCGGTGCTCGGCCATACCCTTCTTGATCGCGTCCTGATGGGTTCCCGAGAACGCGGTGTGCACCAGGTCGCCGACGTACGGATGACGTTCGTGGATCGGCATCCGGGTGCAGTGCGACACCGTGCGGGCGATCGCGTCGATATCGGAGAAGTCGATCATCGGGTCGACGCCCTGCGCATACAGATTCAGGGCCAGGGTGGCGATATCGACGTTGCCGGTGCGCTCACCATTGCCGAACACGCAGCCCTCGACGCGTTGCGCACCGGCCAGCACGGCCAGTTCGGCGCAGGCCACGCCGGTCCCCCGGTCATTGTGCGGATGCACCGACAGGATCACCGCGTCGCGGCGGGCCAGATTCTTGTGCATGTACTCGATCTGGTCGGCGTACACGTTGGGCGTCGCAACCTCAACGGTCGCAGGCAGATTCAGGATCACCGGCCGGCTCGCCGTGGCATCCCACAGCTGCGTCACGGCGTCGCAGATCTCCAGCACATAATCGGGTTCGGTGAGGTTGAACACCTCCGGAGAGAACTGGAACCGGACGTTCGGCATGTCCTCGGTCAGGCTGAGCACGTCGAGCGCGCCGTGCAGGATCAGACTGCGCAGCTCGTCGCGGTCCTTGCCCAGCACGGTGTTTCGCCACGTGGGCGCGGTCGCGGTGTACATGTGGATGACGACGTCGTTGCGCATGCCCCGCACTGATTCGACAGTGCGCTCGATCAGGTCACGGCGCGCCGGGGTGAACACCGCGATGGTGACATCCTCTGGCGCGATGTCGGTTTCGGCCAACAGCCGGACGAAGTCGAAGTCGGTCTGGGATGCCGACGGGTAGCCGACCTCGATCTCCTTGTAGCCGATGGCGACGAGCTGCTCGAAGAATCGGCGTTTGCGCTCCGGGTCCATGGGCTCGGCCAGGGCCTGGTTGCCGTCGCGCAGGTCGACGGGCACCCACAGCGGCGCGGCAGTGATCCGGTTACTGGGCCAATCCCTTTGGGCCACAGGAATTTCCACCCGGTTGAAGACATCGGTGTAGCGATGCCACGGCATGGGTGACGGTTGTTGACGGTTCCAGGAAGTGTTCATGAATGGTCTGCTTTCGGTCAGAGAGGAAAGTGACCGGTCGCGACAGAGCCCCACGGCAGGGGGCCGGTCGTTTCAGACCCCGCCGCGGCAGCCAAGGAGAAGCACGCGCGTCATGATGGCTAGACTATACACAACTCCTCAGACAAGTAGAGAGGCATCATGGTCGCGCAGGTACAGCGTCAACCCCTGGCAGCGCAAGCCGCGCAGCTTCTACTGACGCGCATCAAAGACGGTGAATGGGCGCTCGGACAACGACTTCCGGGCGAGACGACGCTGGCTGCCCAGCTCGGCGTCGGGCGTTCCACCCTGCGTGAGGCCATCCGGGAACTGGCCGGAAAAGGCGTCCTCGACAGCCGCCAGGGCGCCGGGGTCTTCGTCACCGCGCTCGATGTCGCCGACGACTGGGACACCGTGCTGCGTAGTGCGAACATCGCCTCGGTGATCGAAGCCCGGATCGCCATCGAGGCCGAGGGCGCGGCCCTGGCCGCAACCCGCCGCACGCCGGCCGACCTGCGCACCATCCGGCGCACGCTCGCCGCGCGCGGCGTCGTCGGCCAGTCGGTGCCCGAGCACGTGGACGCCGACATGGCGTTTCACCGGGCAGTGATCGCGGCGGCACACAACGACGTGCTGATCCAGCTGTTCGACGCGTTCCTCCCCCGGCTGCGGCTGGCCATGATCGACATGCTGAAAATCCGGCCGATCACGTCCGAGCCGTGCGACCACGCCCTGCATCAACAACTCGCCGACGCCATCGTCGCGCGCGATTCCGACGCCGCGGCCGCCGCGAGCCGCACCCACCTGAGCGCTTTGAAGGAGTCCTTCACGTGACCCCGGTCCTCGAACTCGACAACGTCACCTTCCGGCGGGAGGGCAAGCAGATCATCGACGGCATCTCACTGACGGTGCACGAGGGCGAGCACTGGGCACTGCTCGGCCCGAACGGCGCGGGCAAGAGCACGCTGCTCGGCTTCTGCGGCGCAGTCACGTTCCCGACGACGGGCACGGTGCGCGTCCTGGGCGCACAGATGGGCCGTACCGACCTGGCACCGCTGCGCCGGTCGATCGGCCACGTCAATCCCCGGCACCGGTTGCAGTATCCGCTGACGGTGCGCGAGGTGGTGCTGACCGGAGTCACCGGCACCATCGACATCGCGGCACGCTGGACACCGACCGCCGACGACATCGCGCGTGCCGACGCGTTGATCGGCACCGTGGGGCTGACCCACCGCGCCGACGCCGTGTGGCCGACGCTCTCACAGGGCGAACGCGGCCGTACCTTGACCGCCCGAGCGCTCATCGCCGAGCCACGGCTGCTGCTACTCGACGAACCGACCACCGGCCTCGATGTCGCCGCGCGCGAGCAGCTGCTGGAAACCCTTGACGCGCTGGAGCATTCACACCCCGAGATGGCCTCGATCCTGGTGACGCACCACCTCGAGGAGCTGCCGACGTCGACGTCGCACGCGCTGTTGATCTCCGGTGGCCGGACCGTCGCCGTGGGCCCGGCGGTCGAGACCGTGACGACCGACCATGTGACAGAGGCGTTTTCACATCCGGTCGAGGTCGGCTACGACCACGGCCGGTGGTCGGCGCGGGCGAGAGCCGGCCGGGTCATCGCGTAACCGACCGGGATTTATGCACGATTTTCCGCGCTTGGCGCGGAAAATCGTGCACAAATCACTGGGTGGCGAACTCGCGGGCCTGGAGATACGCCCGCCAGCCGCCGAATTCCGAAATGTCGGGCGCCGCGATGGCGGCCTCGTCGGCGCACACGAACCCGGTCTCCCAGGACCCGTCGTCGAGTTCCACCGCCGCCAGTCCCATCGGCGTCGGGAGGGCGGCCAGGAACGTCCCGAGTGCCGCCGGCGAGAGCGACCAGCGCTCCACTTCGAAGGCCCGCCCGCCATGCGGCAGCCGCACCAGCGCGGGCTTGCCCGACGGCAGCGCCGTCATGCGATAGCGCTCGGCCGTGCGGGCCGGGCCGTCCCACCGTGCCCCGAGATCGTGGAGCTGACCGGCCAGCGGCTGATCACGCAGATGCGCACCGGCCACCACCAGCGTCATCACCCCGGCGCCCGCCCGCTCCGGCCACGACGCCACGGTGCCCCGGTCACCACCGCCCAGCCGGGCCGCGATGTCCGCCACCACGGCGTCATCGAAGGCCCGCCCCAATACTGTGACACCGAATTGCGCTGTGGTGCCGTCGGATTCAACAACCTCGCCCGCCGGAACCGCGACGCCGCACATGTCGAAGAGATTGCAGAAATTGGTGTACGTGCCGATCCGGGCGTTGACCGCGACGGGGTCGGCCGCCACCTCCGCGAGCGTCGGCTGCAGCGGAGCGGTCGGGACGAGCAGCGCGTCGCACTCCCCCAATGCCCGGAATGCCCGCTCCCGCAGGCGGTCCAGCTCACGACGGTCACGCAACAGCCCGGTCGCGGTGTGGGAGCCGCCGGCGGTGATGATCGCGGCGACCGTCGGGTCCAGACCGGCGTCGGCACCGGCATCACTGATGAAGTCCCCCACCGCTTCCGTGCGCTCGGCGACCAGCGCCCCGTCGTACAGCAGCCGTGCGGCAGCCAGGAAGTCCGTCAGATCGATGGGGACGATGCGCATCCCGGCATCCCGGGCGGCATCGACGGCGCGCTGGAACGCGGCATCCCAGCCGGGCGCCATCGCGGGCAATTCGGCGGGCACCGCCAGCACCGGCTCGGCCGGGGCGGCCAAGCGCGTCGACGCGGGCCACGGCCGCTGCGTCGTGGTCGCCATCACGGCCATGGCGCTCTCCGCCGTGGCCAGGTCACGCGCCAGGATCGTCACGCAGTCATAGCTCGGGCAGGCCGGGACGACGCCTGCCGTCGACACCAGCCCGATGGTGCCCTTGATCCCGACGAGGCCCTGGTACGCCGCCGGTACCCGGCCGGATCCGGCAGTGTCCGTGGCGATTCCGATGTCGGCCGCACCGATGGCCACCGCGACGGCCGAGCCCGACGACGAGCCGCCCGATATCCGGTCCGGGCGCCGCGCGTCACGCACCGCGCCGTAGGGACTACGGGTGCCGACGAGCCCGGTGGCGAACTGATCCAGATTGGTCTTGCCGATCACGACCGCGCCGGCCGCCCGCAGCGCGGCCACCACCGGCGCGTCGGCATCCGGGGTGTAGGCGTAGCCCGGGCACGCCGCCGTGGTCGGCAGACCCGCGACGTCGACGTTGTCCTTGACCGCCAGCAGCTGACCGGCCAGCGGTCCCTGCGCCTGTGCGACCTCGCGGCGCACGGTGTCCTCGTCCCGGACGGTGATGAAGGCCTCCGGTCGCTGTGCGATGGCCGCGTAGGCGGCGCTGATCCGGTCCGTCATGCGACTTCCTGTCCTGTTGTGGCGCAGGGCTTCTTGCGTGCGCCGATCTCACCGCTGGCCTCCCAGCGGGCCCGCTCCTCGTTGCGGGCGGCCGTCATACGCTGTCGTACCGCGGCGATGTCGTCGGCTTCGCTCGAGAGGAAGTTCAGGTAGTCCGCGATGCGGAACTCGCCGTCGGTGATGTCGACCGTCCCGCGTCCGGCGGCGACGTCGGCCCGCAGATCGGTCAGTTCCTCCGACGACACCGGGTACCACGACACCTGGTCGAAGAATCGCAGCAGCCACGGCTGTTCCGGCTCGAAACCCGGTGCGGACAACGGGAACCGGTGGTTCCACACCTGGGTGGTGCGGCCCATCAACTGGTAGCCGCCCGGGCCTTCCATACCGTAGATGCAGAGGTAGGCACCGCCGATCCCGACCGCGTTCTCCGGCGTCCAGGTGCGGGCCGGGTTGTACTTGGTGGTGACCACCCGGTGGCGGGGATCGACCGGGGTGGCGACGGGCGCACCGAGGTAGACGTCCCCCAGACCGAGCACGAGATAACTTGCCGCATGGACGATGTCGAACACCTCCTGCTGCGACTCGAGGCCGTTCATCCGCCGGATGAACTCGATGTTGCTCGGGCACCACGGCGCGTCGTCGCGCACACCGTTGCGGTACCGGTCGATGGCGAGCCGGATGGTCGGGTCATCCCAACTCAATGGCAGCCGCACCGAGCGGCTCGGCAGCACCAGTTGGTCGACGGGCCCGAGCGCGGACTCGAGGTCGAGCACGAAGGCCGTCATCGCCTGGTGATCGGTGAGCGCGGCGTCGAATTTGACCTGCAGCGAACGGATTCCGGGTGTCAGGTCGATGATGCCGCGGGGCCGGTGTGCGTCGATCGCGGTGTGCAGCGCGTGCACCCGCGCCCGCAGCACCAGATCCAGTGTCATCGTGCCGTATTCGACCAGCAGATTGTCATCGCCGCTGCGGCGCAGGGTCATCGACGTCGTCCCGTCACCGGTGACGCCGCGGTGCAGCACCCCATCGTCGCCGTCGCCGCGCGGGCTGCGCACCACCGGGGACGCCGCGCGCCGCGAGGTGCCCAGGGCCGCCAGCGGTGCCGCGGCACTGGCCCGCACCGGAACGAAGCGCACCCGGTCGCCGGGCGTGAGCTGCCCGAGCTTCCAGCGGTCCGCCGACGTCACCGTCACGGGGCAGACGAAACCGCCGAGGCTGGGTCCGTCCGGACCGAGCAGGATCGGGGTGTCGCCGGTGAAGTCAAGGGCGCCAACCGAATACGGCGTGTCATGGATGTTCGACGGGTGCAGGCCGGCCTCGCCGCCGTCGGGCCGGGCCCACTGCGGCTTCGGCCCGACGAGGCGCACACCGGTGCGGTCGAGGTTGTGGTCCACCAGATACGTGGCCTCGTAGAGGCTTTCGATGTCGGCTCGGGTGAAGAACTCCGGCGCGCCGTGCGGTCCCTCGGTGACCGCCAGGCGCCATTCGTGGCCGATCGACGGGATTTCCTCATCGGTCAGCCGGCGCGGTCGTCCGCCCGGGGTGCCCAGATCGAGACGGTCGCCGGCCGCGAGGGCCCGCCCGCCGGCGCCGAACTTCCCGAGCGTGAACGTCGAGCGCGAGCCGAGGTACGCCTCGGCCTCGATACCGCCGGCCACCGCGATGTAGATGCGCATGCCGACGCCCTGTACGGCGCCGATCTCGAGCACACCGCCCTCCGGGACCGCGATGGGTGCCCACTGCCGCGCCGGGACGCCGTCGAGCGTGACCGATACCGGTGCGCCGGTGACGCAGACGACCGTCGCCTCGTCGAATCCCAGTGTCGGACCGGCCATCGTGGCCTCGAGGCCGGGTGCGCCTTCGGCGTTACCGACCGCGAGGTTGGCCAACCGCAGCGACAGGTCGTCCATCGGACCTGACGGCGGTACGCCCACCTGCCAGTAGCCGATGCGGCCCGGCCAGTCCTGGACGGTGGTGCTCGGCCCGGGCCGCAGCACGGTGAGGGCGGATGGCGCCATTCCGGTACTCCTTCGAATGCAGAACGCGGTGCGAGAGAACGTGGATCAGGACGGGCGGGTGACGATCATCCGCACCGGTGTCGGATCGAAGCCGTTGCACGGGTTGTTGATCTGCGGGCAATTGGACACCAGCACGAGGACGTCGGTGTCGGCGCGCAGCGCCACCCGCAGTCCCGGCGCCGACAGCCCGTCGACGATGCCGAGCGTGCCGTCGGCCTCCACCGGCACGTTCATGAAGAAGTTGAGATTCGGTGCCAGGTCACGCTTTCCGAGGCCGTAGCGGGCGCCTTCGATGAGAAAGTTCTCGACGCACGCATGCTGATGGCGGGTGTGGTGGCCGTAGCGCAGGGTGTTGGACTCCTGCGAGCAGGCGCCGCCGACGGTGTCGTGATTGCCGACCTCGTCGGCCACCACGGTCATCAGTGCCCCACCGTCGCTGTCGCGCAACACGGTTCCGGTGCTGACGAACAGCGACTTCTGCGCCGTGATGGTGGTCTGGGCGCTGTACCGGCGGGACGTGTCGTGCGCCCCGTAGATCAGCGTGTCCACGGCCTGATTGCCGTGCAGGTCGACGATGGTCAGCACGTCGCCTGCCGCGACGATCGCCGACCAGGGGCCGCGGGCCTCGACGATCTCGTCGAGGATGGTCGTGCCGGACACCAGCGCGGGGACCGAGTCGATGACGGTGCTCATGCGGGAACTCCTTCGGTGAGATGCAGTGCGGTCCAGACGTCTTCGGTGTTGCGGTGGGCGCGTTCGTATTCGGGTCCGATGGTTTCGGCGCGCGCGGCCAGATCGGCGAGGTCGGCGGGAGCCGACCAGGCCAGCACCTCCAGGTCCGAGGTGTTGAAGCTCGGCTCCGGGTCGAGCGGGTGTGCGGTGTTGGCGATCGCCACGATCACCGGCAGGTGCACGAGCAGTTCGACCGCGGTGCCGGCTCCGGCCGAGCCCGTCGACACCAGTTGCCCCGCATCGTCGGCCCGGACGCCGTGGAAGAACGACACGCCGGGGCCTACGTCGCGCGGCCCCAGGCCGTGCTTGAGTGCGGCGAGCACCAGCAACTCGCGGCCGGCCGGGCTGTCCGAGTGCGCGCTGCCGGCACCGTAGCGGGCTTCGTTCTGGGACCGGGTTGTGGTGCCGCACAGGGCATCGTGGTGGCCCGAGGTGTCGGCGACGATGGTCGCCAGGACCCGGCCCTGGTCATCGAGCAGCGGGTGCCCGGTGCCGAGATACGCCTGCCACGGCACCTTGACGGTGTCGGCGGTGTTCAGGCGCTCCCAGGGGGCGTCGGCGCGCCACAGCAGCAGGTGCGCGCACGCGCGGCCCTCGATGTCGGTGAGCCGCAACCGCGTTCCGCGGTCCAGCACCTTGCTGGTGTAGCGGCCGCCGGGCACCGTCTCGGCCCAGGTCAGGCGGTGGGCATCGACACCGGCCGGCGGTGTCGGCCACTGCGATGCCGGAACGACGGGCATGGCCGCGGTGTGGGTGCCGGCCTGCGCACGGGCGTGTGCGCGGGCGGCGGCGGTCGTCGAGGTGGTGGACGAAGAACTCACGAGAATCCTTTCGGCAGTTGTGGATTGGACGGGGTCAGAGCGACCCGACGGGGCGCGGGTGGGTCCGGCGGTACGGGAAGCACAGGGCGCCGAGCGCGACGATGGCGACGATGGTGAACGGCCCGGCCCACACCAGCAGCGGCATGGTGCCCGTCGGGTCGTAGATTTCCGGCCGCGGCCAGGCCAGGTTGATCACCATGGCCACGCCGTACACCACGGCGAAGATGTTGACCGGCAGGCCCCAGCGACCCAGCGAGAACAGCGGCCGGCCACCGGCGTCGGTAACCGAAGCGTCCCAGCGCATTCCGCGCAGCCGGTGCGCCAGGAGCGGCGCCGTCACCAGCAGGTACGCGATGTAGATCGCGATGATGCAGACGCTGGCCAGGGTCGCGAAGATCGCGGAGTTGCCGACGTTCACCAGGAGCACACCGACGCACGCGACACCGACCACGATCGCGGGCGGAATCGGCGTCCCGGTAGCCGGATTGACGCGCGACAGCAGCGCCGAGAACGGCAGCCGCTGGTCGCGTGCCATGGAGAACATCAGGCGGGTGGCAGCGGTCTGAATTGCCAAGGTGCAGATGAAGATCGCGATGGCCACATCGATGAGGAGCAGCGTGCCCCAGGGCGAGGACAGCACCGCACCCAGCACGTAGGGCAGGCCTTCGGTCGCCAGACGGCCGTCGGTCAGGCTCGGCGCCGCCATCAGTGCGCCGACGATCATGAGACCGCCACCGAGTGCCGAGACGGTGAGCGCCGACCGGATGGTGCGCGGGGCGACGCGGCGCGCGTCGCGCGTCTCCTCGGCGAGTTCACCGGCCGAGCCGAAGCCGACCATGACGTAGGCGGCCATCAGACCCGAGGCGATCCAGGCCCAGCCGTAGCCCGAACCCGCGCCACCGGTGTCGAAGACGACCTGCGGACCGCGCTGTGCGTGCGTGAAGAAGACTCCGACGACCGCGATGACGCCGACGATCTCGCAGCAGACACCGATCGTCGCGACGCGCGACATCCAGCGCACGCCGATGCAGTTGATCGTGGTGGTGATGATCAGCAGCGCGGTACCCAACAGCACGGCGTTGGCGGCGCCATCGGCCGAAGTCAGTGCGGTATCGGTGCCGATGATCTGGAAGCCCGGCCACACCGCCGGCAGCACCACCTGCAGCGCGATGGCCGCGGCGGATGCGGTGATGATCTGGGCGACGATCATGAACCAGCCACCGAACCAGCCGACCACCTCACCGCCGAGGCGGCGGGCCCACTGGTAGATGGCCCCCGAGATCGGGTAGCGGGCCGCGAGTTCGGCGAAGCACAAGGCCACCGCGAACTGTCCGATGAACACCACCGGCCAGGTCCAGAAGAACGCCGGCCCGCCGAAACTGTATCCGAGGCCGAACAATTGGAAGATCGTGGTGAGGATCGACACGAACGAGAAACCGGCCGCGAACGAGGCGAACTTGCCCAGCGAGCGGTGCAGCTGTTGGTCGTAGCCGAACTCGGCGAGATCGTCGTGATCTGCCGGCGACGTGTTGGTCAATGTCATCCGATTCCGATTCTGCGAGGCCTAATACCTGTCAACTGACAGAATTAATGGGAAGCGTGACGCAGAGGGGTCACCGACGTTTCCGACGTGGGTCGCGATGTAACAGTTGCGTTTCACGCGAGCCGACGCTGCGCGAATGACCGCAGGTGGCACAGTAGTGGCATGAGCCGCCCCGGCCGTCCCCGTCATCGCGATGCCCTACGCCCCGGCAGCACCGCCGTCGAACAGATCCTCGATGCCGCCGGAGAACTGTTTGTGACACAGGGCTTCACGGTCACCTCGACGCGGTCGATCGCCGAAGCCGTCGGCATCCGTCAGGCCTCGCTGTATCACCACTTCCCCAACAAGGAAGCCATCCTCGAGGCACTGCTCGACGCGACGGTGGTGCCGTCGCTGGACTTCGCGCGGCGCGTGACGCGCTCGGTGGACGACCCGAAGGCGGCCCTCTGGGCGGTGACGGCCGGTGACGCGGCCAACCTGCTGTCCGTGCCGTGGAACCTGGGCCGGCTCTATCTGCTGCCGGAGGTCGACGGCATCGAGGGCTTCCACCGCCGGCGCCGCGAGTTGCACGCCGTCTACCGCGAACTGGCGGTCGACGCCGTCGGCGGCCGCGACGAGTTCCGCTGCGGCCTGCCGGTGCGCCTGACCGAGACGGTCATCGCGCAGCGCGTCGACGATCCCGAGATCACCGGCGACGAAGTGGCCGAGGCCATCGCCGATGCCGCCCTACGGGTGCTCGAGATCGAGGTCGACGACGCCCTGCGGGCCGAGGGACGGGCGCTGGTCGAGCAGCACCTGGCCGAGCCGGATTAGGCCTCGGGGGCGAGCAACTGGTCGGCGTCGAAGCAGCTGTGGTCGCCGGTGTGGCAGGCCCCACCGACCTGGTCGACTTCGAGCAGCACGGCGTCGCCGTCACAGTCCAGCCGCACCGAGTGCACGTACTGCGTGTGGCCCGATGTCAGACCCTTGACCCACTGCTCACCGCGCGAGCGGGAAAAGTACGTCGCCTCACGGGTTTCCAGAGTGCGGGCCAGCGCGTCGTCGTCCATCCAGGCGACCATCAGCACATCGCCGGTACCCCGCTGCTGCACCACGGCGGTGAACAGCCCGGCCTCGTTGCGCTTGATGCGGGCGGCGATCCCGGGATCCAGGCTCATCGCACCGTGATCCCTTCGGCCGCCATCGCTTCCTTCACCTGACCGATCGTCAGCTCCCGGAAGTGGAAGACGGTGGCCGCCAGGACCGCATCCGCACCGGCCTGCACCGCGGGCGCGAAGTCGCCGACGGCGCCGGCTCCCCCGCTGGCGATCACCGGCACGCTCACCGCGGCGCGCACCGCCCGCAGCATCGCGAGGTCGAAACCGGCCTTGGTGCCGTCGGCGTCCATGGAATTCAGCAGGATCTCCCCGACCCCGAGTTCGGCTCCGCGCGTGGCCCATTCGACGGCGTCGATGCCGGTGCCGCGGCGGCCGCCGTGGGTCGTCACCTCCCAGCCGGACGGCGTCGGCTCGGATCCTTCGGGCACGGTGCGGGCATCCACCGACAGCACGATGCACTGCGAACCGAACTGCCGCGACAGCTCCGACAGCAGCTCGGGCCGGGCGATCGCGGCGGTGTTGACCGAAACCTTGTCGGCGCCGGCGCGCAGCAGCGTGTCGACGTCCTCGACCGAGCGCACGCCGCCACCCACGGTCAGCGGGATGAACACCTGCTCGGCGGTGCGGCGCACCACCTCGAGCATGGTCGAGCGGCCCGACGACGACGCGGTGACGTCCAGGAACGTCAGCTCGTCGGCGCCTTCCGCGTCATACGCGGCGGCCAGCTCGACGGGATCACCGGCGTCCCGCAGGTTCTCGAAGTTGACGCCCTTGACCACCCGGCCGCCGTCGACGTCCAGGCACGGGATGACGCGCGTTGCGAGACTCACAGGTAATCCTCCGGAATACCAACGGATTTCACGATCTCCAGCATCCTCTCGTGCACACCGGGTGCGGCGGCCAACGCAGATTTCGAATCGGCCGTCCACGGCTCGCCGGCGAGGTCGGTGACGATACCGCCGGCGGCCCGGACCAAGGCGACACCCGCGGCGTGGTCCCAGATGTGGTGACCGAAGCTGATCGCGCCGCCGAGAATGCCGGCGCCGACGTACGCCAGGTCGAGGCCCGTCGCGCCGTGCATCCGCACCCGCGAGCATTCCCGCGTCAGGCTCGACAGGACCGCATTGCGCCACCGCCCCGGGAAACGGCCCTTCGAATCGATGTTGAAGGTCTGGATACCGACGATGGATTCGGCCAGCGTGGTCGGGGCCAGCGGCGGCAAGGCCGTCTCCCCGTCGCGGACGGGACCGTCCACGGTTGCGACGTAGCGCTGGCCCATGAACGGCAGCCACGTCAGCCCGGCGACCGGGGTGCCCCGCCACAGCAGGCCGAGCAGGATCGCCGCCATGGGCGAACCGGCCGCGTAGTTGAATGTGCCGTCGATCGGATCGAGCACCCACACCAGCTCGGAGTCGATGGGCTCGCCACCGAATTCCTCACCGTGCACACCGATTCCGGTGGCCGACGTCAGGGCCGCGACGACCTGGCGCTCGATGGCGAGGTCGATCTCGGTGGCGAAGTCGTTGCCCTTCTTGCGAACTGCCGCGTCGGCCTGGTGGCCGGCGATGAACGGGGCGACGGCATCGTCGAGGATGCTGGTCGCGGCCGCGACCAGCTCTGCCAACCTCGCCGGTTCGATCACTTAACCGCAGCCAGCGCCTCAGGCAGCGTGAACCGCTCTGCGTACAAGGCCTTTCCGACGATGGCGCCCTCGACGCCCTGCCCGGTCAGCGTGGCGATGGCGCGCAGGTCGTCCAGGCTCGACACGCCACCCGACGCGATGATCGGCGCGTTGGTGCGGCCGGCGACGGTGCTCAGCAGGTCCAGGTTCGGACCGGTCAGCGTGCCGTCCTTGGTGACGTCGGTGACGACGTAACGCGAACAGCCTTCGCTGTCGAGGCGTTCCAGCACGTCCCACAGGTCGCCGCCGTCGGTCTCCCAGCCGCGGCCGCGCAGGCGCCAACTGCCGTTCTCGAACTGCACGTCCAGGCCGACCGCCACGCGGTCGCCGTACTCGCCGATGGCCCGCTTGCACCATTCCGGGCTCTCCAGCGCCGCGGTGCCGATGTTCACGCGGGCGCAGCCGGTGTCCATGGCCGCTTTGAGCGACTCATCGTCACGGATGCCACCGGAAAGTTCCACGGCCACATCGAGTTTGCCGACGACCTCGGCCAGCAGTTCCCGGTTGCTGCCCCGGCCGAACGCGGCGTCCAGGTCCACCAGGTGCACCCACTCGGCACCGTCGCGCTGCCAGGTCTGCGCCGCCTCCAGCGCCGAACCGTAATCGGTCTCGCTGCCGGCCTTGCCCTGCACCAGCCGCACCGCCTTGCCGTCGACCACGTCAACGGCCGGCAACAGAATCAAACTCATAGCCCCTCAACCCAATTCGCCAACAGCGTCGCACCTGCGTCGCCGCTCTTCTCCGGATGAAACTGTGTCGCCGACAACGCGCCGTCTTCGACGGCCGCGATGAACGGCACGTGATGCGTGGCCCAGGTGACCTTCGCGTCGGCATGGCCGCCCCACTGCTGGGCGGCGTAGGAATGCACGAAGTAGAACCGGGTGTCGGCGTCGAGCCCCTTGAACAGGGTGCTGTCGGCGGCGGCATCGACGGTGTTCCAGCCCATGTGCGGAATCACCGGCGCATCCAGCCGGGTGACCTCACCGGGCCACTGCCCGCAGCCTTCGGTCTGCACCCCGAACTCGACGCCCTTCGAGAACAGAATCTGCATGCCGACGCACACACCCAGCACCGGGTGGCCCGCGGCCAGCCGGTCGGCGATGATCTTCTCGCCGCCGATCGACCGCAGACCGGTCATGCAGGCCTCGTAGGCGCCGACACCGGGCACAACCAGACCGTCGGCGGCAGCCGCGGCAGCGGCGTCGGCGGTGACCTCGACGTCAGCGCCGACCCGCTCGAGGGCGCGCTGCGCGGACCGGAGATTGCCCGAGCCGTAGTCCAGAACGACGAGTTTCTTTGTCACAGAGTGCCCTTGGTCGACGGCACGCCGGCCACCCGAGGGTCGGGTTCGACGGCCTGACGCAGCGCGCGCGCCACGGCCTTGTACTGCGCCTCGGTGATGTGGTGCGGGTCGCGGCCGTACAGCGTGCGCACGTGCAGCGCGATCTTGGCGTTGAAGGCCAGCGATTCGAACACGTGCCGGTTGATCACGGTGTGGTACGGCACCGAGGACCCGGCGATGGTGAAGGACACCATCGACTCCGGTTCACCGGTGTGCACGAAGTACGGACGGCCCGAAACGTCAACGGCCGCATGGGCCAGGGTCTCGTCCATCGGGATGAACGCGTCGCCGAACCGGCGGATGCCCTTCTTGTCGCCCAGGGCCTGGCCGAGTGCCTGGCCCAGGACGATCGCGGTGTCCTCGACGGTGTGGTGGCCCTCGATCTCGACATCACCCTTGGCGTGCACCGTCAGATCGAAGCTGGCGTGCGTGCCCAGGGAGGTCAGCATGTGGTCGAAGAACGGCACCCCGGTGCTGATGTCGACCTGGCCGGTGCCGTCGAGATCGATCTCGACGACGATGCTCGACTCTTTGGTGGTGCGTTCCACGCGGGCGCGGCGGGTCATGAAACTCCTTGTGGGGCTAGTTCCGTTGCGGCGAGCTTGGCGCTGACTTCCAGCAGGGCGTCGTTCTCCGCGGCCAAACCGACGGTGGTGCGCAGGAATCCGGGGATTCCGACGTCGCGGATCAGCACGCCGGCGTCGAGGTAGCGCTGCCAGGTCGCCGCGGCATCGGCGAACTCGCCGAACAGGATGAAGTTGGCGTCACTGGGGATCACCCGGAAACCCATGCCGGACAACGCCGCTGCCACCCGGTCCCGCTCCGAAGCCAAAGTGGCGACGCTGCTCAGCGTCTCATCAGCATGCCGCAGCGCGGCACGCGCGGCCGCCTGCGTCAGCACCGACAGGTGATACGGCAACCGCACCAGCAGCATCGCATCGATCACGGCAGGGTCGGCCACGAGGTAGCCCAGCCGCCCGCCGGCGAAGGCGAACGCCTTGCTCATGGTGCGGCTGATGATCAGCTTGGCCGGGTACTCGGCGAGCAGCGCGACACCGCTGGGCTGCGACGAGAATTCGCCGTACGCCTCGTCGAGGATCAGCACACCGGGCGTGACGTCCAGCAGGCGGCGCAGGTCGTCGAGCGGAACGCTCTGCCCGGTCGGGTTGTTGGGGCTGGTCACGAAGACGACGTCGGGTCGCTGCGCCTCGATGGCGGCCACCGCCACGTCGACGTCGAGGCCGAAATCGGTCGCCCGGGTTGCCGACAGCCATTCGGTCTGGGTGCCGTCCGAAATGATGGGGTGCATCGAGTACGACGGCACGAAACCGATGGCGCTGCGGCCCGGCCCGCCGAACGCCTGCAGCAGCTGCTGCAGGATTTCATTGGAACCGTTTGCCGCCCACAGGTTTTCCGCCGTCAGCGCGACACCCGTCTGCGCCTGCATGTACGCGGCCAGATCGGTACGCAGCGCCATGGCGTCGCGGTCCGGGTAGCGGTGCAACTCGGCGGCGGCCGCGGCGACCGATGCGGCGACGTCGTCGACCAGCGCCGGTGTCGGCGGGTGCGGGTTCTCGTTGGTGTTGAGCCGCACCGGCACCACGAGTTGCGGTGCGCCGTACGGCGATTTGCCGCGCAGGTTCTCCCGCAGCGGCAGGTCGGCCAGGGAGATCTTCTTACCCATCAGCGTTCGAACCTCCGGCGCACAGCCTCACCGTGCGCCGGCAGGTTCTCTGCCGTGGCCAGCGTGATCACGTGACCCGCAACGTCTTTCAGGGCCGCCTCGGTGTAGTCGACGACGTGGATGCCACGCAGGAACGTCTGCACCGACAGGCCACTGGAGTGCCGCGCGCAACCGGCGGTCGGCAGCACGTGGTTGGACCCGGCGCAGTAGTCGCCGAGGCTCACCGGCGACCAGGCGCCGACGAAAATGGCGCCCGCCGAACGGATTCGGCCGGCGACCTCAGCGGCGTCGACGGTCTGGATCTCCAGGTGCTCGGCGGCGTAGGCGTTCACGACACGGACCCCGGTGTCGAGGTCGTCCACCAGCACGATGGCCGACTGTTTGCCGTTCAGCGCGACCGTCACCCGCTCACGGTGCAGCGTCGTGGCGACCTGCGCGGCCACCTCCACATCGGTGGCGTCGGCCAGCTTCTCACTGGTGGTGACCAGCACGCTGGCCGCCATCTCGTCGTGCTCGGCCTGGCTGATCAGATCGGCGGCGATGTGCACCGCGTCGGCCGAGTGATCGGCCAGGATCGCGATCTCCGTCGGGCCGGCCTCGGCGTCGATGCCCACCTGGGAACGGCAGATGCGCTTGGCGGCCGTGACGAAGATGTTGCCCGGGCCGGTGATCATGTCGACCGGCGCGAGCTCTTCGCCGGTCGTGTCCACGCCGCCGTAAGCCAGCAGCGCGATGCCCTGGGCACCGCCGACAGCCCACACCTCGTCGACCCCGAGCAGAGCTGCCGCGGCGAGGATGGTCGGGTGCGGTAGTCCGCCGTGGTCCTTCTGTGGCGGGCTGGCGATCACCAGGGAGTCGACGCCGGCGGTCTGGGCCGGGACGACGTTCATCACGACGCTCGACGGGTAGACGGCGTTGCCGCCGGGGACGTACAGCCCGACGCGTTCGACCGGGACCCACCGTTCGGTGACGGTCGCGCCCGGGGCCAGCGTCGTGGTGGTGTCGGTGCGCCGCTGGTCGGCGTGCACGGCACGGGTCCGCTCGATCGCGACCTCGAGCGCCACCCGCACGTCGGCGGGCAGGCGGGTCAGCGCGGCGTCCAGCTCCGCCTTGGGGACGCGTACGGCGGCCGGCCGCACGCCGTCGAAGGACTCGCCGTATTCGAGGGCCGCCACCGCACCGCGTTCGACCACCGCGTCGACGATCGGGCGTACCTTGGGCAGCACCGAATCCACGTCGACACCGCCTCGGGGCAGCACCGCTCGCAACTGCGCCGCGGACAGCTGCTGACCTCGCAAATCGATACGCGAGAGCTTCACTGCAGTGTTCACCCCACTATTCTCCCAGAGCAGGCCAAATCGAATACGGAGGCGTCATGTCAAGCCGTCAGGACCACCCCAACAACGCCGCCGGCGTGCCGATGATCTTCCCGGTGTGGTTGGAGAACTTCCAGATCAAGTACATCAACCCGGCGTTGCGCCCGCTTTCGAAGAAGCTGCCCGGGTTCTCAGTCATCAAGCATCGCGGCCGCAAGTCGGGTAAGGAATTCGAGACCATCGTCACCTCGTACCGCAAGGGCGATGTGCTGGCGATCGGGCTGGCCCACGGCAAGACCAACTGGGTCAAGAACGTGCTCGCCGCCGGCGAGGCCGACATCCACGTCGCGCGCAAGGATCTGCACCTGGTGAATCCGCGCATCCTGCCCGCGGGCACCGATGACCCGTCGTTGCCGCGGATCGCGCGGATCGTGGCCAAGCGCAGCGGCGTGTTCGTCGCCGACATCGCCCACTGACAAACCGGGGGCCACGCTGATCGTCAGCGTGGCCCCCGGTCCGTCGACGGCTACTTGCAGATGTCGTTGATCTGCTTGCTGTCGGCGCCGGCGTCATCCAGGCGCACCTTCTGCTGCGGATCGTCGGTCTGAGCGCCGGCCGTCGCCGCGGCCCCGATGTCCAAGAGGGTGTTGGCGTACTTGCGCGCCGCCGTCGCGAGGTCGGCCGGGGCGGCCGGGTCGATCCGGTTCAGCAGGTACTGGCCACCGGTGATCAGCGCCAGACGCGCGTTGGCGGCCACGGCCAGGGCACCCGTGGTGTCGTCCGGCCCGCCGGGGACCGCCAGGTTGGTGTTGATCGCGATGCCCTTGCTGACGGTCTTCATGGCGTCACAGAGCGCGATCTTGGCCGTGTCCTGCTCGGCCTCGGTGTACTTCTTGTCCTGGTTCTTCACCGCGTACAGCGCGTAGCCGCCGATGCCGGCGGCGATCAGGCCGATGACCACGGCCGCAATCGCGATGATCTGCGTGACGGACATCGAACCCGACGTCTCGTCGGTGTCCTTTGCGGCTTTGCTCAGTGTGGTGGTCTTGTCTTCGGTCTTCTCGTCTTCCGCCATGCTCGTGATAGTAGCGGCCGAGTTACGTATCGAGGCCGACGTCGAGCACCCGCACCGAATGCGTCAGCGCACCGATGGCGAGGAAGTCGACACCGGTCGAGGCGTAGGCCGCGGCCGACTCCAGGCTGAGCCCGCCCGACGATTCCAGCTTGGTGCCGGGTGCGCGGGCGTCACGGCGCTGCACCGCGATCTGCGTCTGCCAGACCGGGAAGTTGTCCAGCAACACCAATTCGACGTTCTCACCGAGGATTTCGTCGAGTTGCTCGAGCGAATCCACCTCGACCTCGCACGGCAGATCCGGCGCCACCGCACGGACCGCCTGCAGGGCCGCGAGCACCGATCCGGCAGCCGCGACGTGGTTGTCCTTGATCAGGGCGGCATCGCCCAGACCCAGCCGATGGTTGACACCGCCGCCGACGCGCACCGCGTACTTCTGCAACAACCGCAATCCGGGCAACGTCTTTCGGGTGTCACGGATGGCGGCCTCGGTCCCGGCCACCTCCTGCACCCAGCGCGCCGTCTCGGTGGCGATGCCCGAAAGGTGGCAGACGATGTTCAGCATCGTGCGTTCGGCCGTCAGCAGGGCCCGTGTCGGCGCTTCGACGGTCAGCACCGCATCGCCGGGCTTGACCTCGGTGCCGTCCTCGGCTCGGTCGCGGATCTTGTAGGCGCCCTCCCCGATCACCTTGTCCAGCACCAGAACCGCGATGTCCAGACCCGCGATGACGCCCTGCTGTCGCGACACCATCGACGCGACCGTGGTGGCGTCGGCCGGCACGGTCGCCACCGAGGTGACGTCCGGCCCGTAGCGCAGATCCTCGTCGAGCGCGCGATCGATGATCGCGTGCGCGTCGGCCAATTCGGCTGCGGTCAATGCCATCAGTTACACGCTCCTATCGGCAGGGCGGCCACGGCGCGCCCGGCGGCGTCCAGCCGCACATCGATCGATACCCCGAACGCCGGATCGCGGTCCGGTCGGTCACTGCGGTGGTGGCAGCCACGGGATTCCGCACGGACGGCTGCCGCGGCAGCAACCGCCGACGCCGTCACGGTCAGGGCCGCATCCTCGACGGCCGCCCGGTCCGACATGGCCATACCGCGGGCGCCGGCGAGCAACTCGCTCAGCCGGTCCAGTCCAGCGGCGTCGCGCACCACCGAGGCGTACCTGGTCATGTCGCGTTGCAGGGCATGCCGATCCAACGCGGGCCGCTTGCCCAGATCCGGCTCCGGCACGCGGTTTCCACCGGCATCGCGGGCCTGCTCGGCCGCCGCACGACCGGCGCGGCCGCCAACCACCAGTCCTTCCAGCAGGCTGTTGGAGGCCAGGCGATTACCGCCGTGCATACCGGTGCGTCCGACCTCACCGGCGGCGTACAGGCCGGCCATCTCGGTGCGGCCGTACACGTCGGTGACCACACCCCCGCAGCTGTAATGGGCGCCCGGCACCACCGGAATCGGTTGGCGCGCAGGGTCGATGCCGGCCGCCAGGCATGCGGCCGTGACCGTCGGGAATCGGGCGGCGACGTCGGGGACGCCACGGGCATCGAGGAAGACGTAGTCGTCGCCGGTGGCCGCGAGGCGGGCATCGATGGCGGCGGCCACGACGTCGCGCGGGGCCAGGTCGCCCATCGGGTGCACGCCGTCGGTCACCGAGTCGCCGCGAAGGTCACGCAGGATGGCCCCTTCGCCGCGCAAGGCCTCGGTGATCAGCGGGCACCGGCCGCCGGCCGCGCCGGTGTACAGCATGGTCGGGTGAAACTGGACGAATTCGATGTCGCGGACCGGCAATCCGGCGCGCAGCGCCAGGGCGATGCCGTCGCCCGTCGAACCGTCCGGGTTGGTCGTCGCGGTGTACAGCTGCCCCAGGCCACCGGTCGCCAGGATCACCGACGGCGCCGTCAGCACGCCAGGTCCGTCCGGGCTCAGCACCAGCAGGCCGCTGACCGCTCCGTCGTGGTGCAACACCTGCAGCGCAACATGATTGGGCCGGATGTCGAGCGTCTGGGTGGCGGCGGCCAGGGCACGCTGCACCTCGGCGCCGGTGGCATCGCCACCGGCGTGGATGATGCGGCGGCGGCTGTGTCCACCCTCGCGGGTCAGGGACCAGGCCCCCGGCCCGACTTCGTCGAAAGCCGCACCGGCACCGACCAATTCACGCACGGCGGCATAGCCGTCGGCGACGATCGAGGTGACCGCGTCGACATCGCACAAGCCGGCTCCGGCCGCGACGGTGTCCGCGACGTGCGCCTGCACCGAGTCATCGGTGTCGGGGATGACGACCGCGATGCCCCCCTGGGCGTAAGCGGTGGCCGTCTCGCCGGACTTGCCGACGACCACGACGCGGCTGCCGGCCAGTTGGGCGGCACGCGCCGCCGCCAGGCCCGCGACCCCCGTACCGACGACGATGACGTCGGCGCGCTGGCGCCAGTAGCCACGGCCGCCGCAGGCGACCGAACGGCCCGCGTGGGCGCTCACGCTATTCCCCGCCGCCGGGCTGCCCGATCCCGATCATGCGCTGCACGCTCAACCGAGCTGCGGCCGCGACATCTTCGTCGACGTGAACTTCGTCAGCACCGTCCCGCAGGCAGCGCAGCAGCGCGGCCGGCGTGATCATCTTCATGTACGGGCAGGAGGCCCGATCGTTGACGGCGAGGAACTCGGTTTCCGGTGCGGCACGGCGCAACTGGTGCAGCATGCCGATCTCGGTGGCGACCAGGACCTGCTTGGCGTGGGTCTCGCGGGCGGCGTCGAGCATGCCGCCGGTCGACAGGATCTTCACGCGGTCGTCGGGTACGGCACCCTCGCCGGCCAGATAGAGAGCCGAAGTGGCGCAACCGCATTCGGGGTGCACGAAGAGTTCGGCGTCGGGATGCGAGCGGGCCTGGTCGGCGAGTTCGTCACCGTTGATGCCGGCGTGTACGTGGCATTCGCCGGCCCAGATGTGCAGGTTGTCCCGGCCCGTCATGCGGCGCACGTGCGCGCCGAGGAACTGGTCCGGGCAGAACAGCACGGTCTTGTCCGCGGGGATCGAGGCGACGACCTCGACCGCGTTGGACGAGGTGCAGCAAATGTCGGTGAGGGCTTTGACGGCCGCGGTGGTGTTCACGTAGGACACCACGACGGCGTCCGGGTAGTCGGCCTTCCAGGCCCGCAGGTCGTCGGCGGTGATCGAGTCGGCCAGCGAGCAGCCCGCCCGCTGGTCCGGGATCAGCACGGTCTTGGAGGGCGAGAGGATTTTCGCGGTCTCGGCCATGAAGTGCACACCGCAGAACACGATGGTGTCCTCGGCGGCGTCCGCGGCGATGCGCGACAGTGCCAGCGAGTCGCCCACGTGGTCGGCGATGTCCTGAATCTCGGGCAGCTGGTAGTTGTGCGCGAGGATTGTGGCGTTGCGCTCCTTGGCAAGGCGACGCACTTCGTCTGCCCACTGCCCGTCGGCGACCACGTCGCCGAAACCTTCGAACTCCGCCGCACGGTCCAGAACCGTCATGGCCGTCTCCTTTGAACCTGGCCAGGTTTTCGACTTATGATCGAAAACATGCCACATACTAGCACTGCACATGGAATGTTCACCTTCGTGTACCGCGTGCGACAGCAGCCGGCCTGACGGTCACCCGCCCTACCAGCAAAGACGGCGCCGGATGACCGGGCCGATCCTCACTCGGCGTCGATCTCGGGACGATTCCGATAGTCCTGCCAGGTCTGCCGAGTCTGGGCCGCGATGGCGTCGTTCGCAGCTCCGCTGCCGTCCCACAGTCCCCGGGCGGAAACCAGCACGATGGGCCAGAAGTACGCCGCGACATCGCGCACCTGGCGGATCGGGATGCCCGTGGCCACGGCGGCGTAGTGCAGCCAGTAGTCGTCCGCCCGGGGGCACACGTGAGCGAACGCTTCACCCCGATCCCGCAGCGCCCCAAGCAGTTCCGGCGGATAGGCCACACCGGACACACCTGTCGCGAACACCGTCTCGGAGGCTTCGGTCGTGGTGCACATCGGCCAGGTTCGGTACGGACCGTCGCTGCGCATGCGCGCACGGAACGCGGTGACCTCGCCGGGCCGGTGCGCTGCGAGCAGCTCCGCGAGCCAGGTGGGCGGGTAGTAAACGTCGTCGTCCGCCGCGACAAGGGTGCGGCCGGGTTCGTCCGGCAGTACCTCGTTGGTATACGGGAAGTACTTCTTGTGCGGCCCATAGTCGCGGCAATGACGAATTTCCAGCCCACGTGCCTGCAACCGCTTCAATGTCGCCGGCGGATCGACGCACGCGTCGCGGTCATCGAGCCACAGAATCAGCCGACGCGGCTTGACGGCGCCGGCGCCGATGGTCTCGATCGTTTGCCACACCGTGGCAATCCGCTTGCCATAACTCGTCAATGACACATTGGCGGCACCGGTGCCGACGACCGGCTCAACGGACCTGTGGTTTCTGGCGAGCAGGCGCGGACCGAGTGTGCCCAGCTCGGCGAGGGTGCAAATCCACCCCAGCGGGTCTCTTGGCCGAATGCCGACATTGCGCATGGCCCACCGGCCTTCCCCCGCACGACGAACACGAAGCTTTGCTGCAATCGAGCGTGAGTCTACTGGCTGGGTGGAGATTCTTCTTTTCGAAGATCACGCGCCTTGGCTCGCCGGGATTGCCGTTTCGCCCGGCCGCCTCTCCCCGTGCGCCACTTTTGATCTCCCACGTTTTCGACTTAAAATCGAAAACGTGACGGATGTGGGTACTGCGCATGAAGTGCTCGCCGTCGTCTTCCAGGTGCGCGACCTGGACAGCAAGAGGCCGCAGCTCAGCGTGCTGCTCTGGGAGCGCGCCATGGAGCCGCAACGCGGCGCGTGGTCCCTGCCCGGCGGTCAGCTGCGGCACGACGAAGACATGGTCAGTTCCGTCCGGCGTCAGCTCGCCGAGAAGGTCGACCTGCGCGAACTGACGCACCTCGAGCAGCTCGCGGTCTTCTCCGAGCCCAAGCGCGTGCCCGGGCCGCGCACCATCGCGTCGACCTTCCTGGGCCTGGTGCCCTCCCCCGCCACACCGGAACTGCCGGGCGACACGCGCTGGCATCCAGTGTCAGCGCTGCCACCCATGGCCTTCGACCACGGCCCGATGATCACGCACGCGCACGCCCGGCTGGTCGCCAAGATGTCGTACACCAACATCGGATTCGCCTTGGCGCCAAAGGAATTCACCCTCACCACCCTGCGGGACATCTACGCCGCCACGCTGGGCCACCAAGTCGATCCGACCAATCTGCAGCGCGTGCTGGCCCGGCGCGGCGTCATCACCCCGACCGGCACGACGGCACGTTCCGGCCGCAGCGGCGGCCGACCGGCCGCGCTGTACCGGTTCACCGACTCGACATACCGCGTCACCGACGAGTTCGCCGCGCTACGCCCACCTAGTTAGTCACTCTACGCACCGTGACGTAGGTCACTTTCCGGCCACATTTCGCGAGCCGGAATTGGTTTTTAAGGGTTCCTTAAGACATGATTTCCCGATGACCATGGGCAATGCAGCCAGGGCGTTCGACGCCGAGTGGATCGGCCAGCCGTACCACGAGGAACTCCAGTCCGGCATCCGCCCGCTGCGGCCCAGCGACGACGCGTTCTACGTGCCGCCCGTCGGCTTCGAACTCACCGCACCCGGCACCGTCCTGCGGTCCCGCGACGTCGAGCTCGGATTCATGGGCGTCATCCCCCAGGGCGTCACCGCCACACAGCTGCTGTACCGCAGCACCGACCTGAGCGGCAGCGCGCAGGCCGCCGTGACCACCGTCCTGCTGCCCGTCGGCCACAACGCCGACATGCGCTGCCCCATCGTGTCGTACCAGTGCGCCATCGACGCCGTCTCCGACGCCTGCTTCCCGTCCTACGCCCTCCGCCGCCGCGCCCGCGCCCTCGGCTCGGTCGCGCAGCTCGAGTACATGCTCGTCGCCGCGGTCCTGGCGCAGGGCTGGGCGGTGTCCATCCCGGACCACGAAGGCACCGACGGCATCTGGGGCGCGCCGCACGAGCCCGGGTACCACATCCTCGACGGCCTGCGCGCCGCCATCAACACCGAATCACTCGGCCTGCACGCCGACGCGCCGATCGGCCTGTGGGGCTACTCGGGCGGTGGCCTCGCCAGCGCCTGGGCCGCGGAGGAATACGCCAACTACGCGCCCGAGCTCAACGTCGTCGGCGCTGCCCTCGGCTCGCCGGTCGGTGACCTGGCCGAGGTGTTCCGCCAGCTCAACGGCACTTCCAAAGCCGGCCTGCCCGCCACGGTGATCGCCGCCCTCATGCACATCTACCCCGGCCTCCAGCGCGTCATCCATGAGCACGCGACCGAGGCCGGCAAGGCCATGCTGCGCAACATCGAGGGCATGACCACCGGCGAGGCGGTGCTGCGGCACGCCGGACTCGACTTCGACACCTTGCTGAAGTCGCCGCTGCAGGAGGTGCTCGACACTCCGGAGGTGCAGCACGTCTTCGAGAGCATCAAGCTCGGCAAGACCGCGCCCACCCCGCCGCTGCTGATCATGCAGGCCGTGTACGACCAGATCATCTCCGTCGGCAACATCGACGAGCTGACCGACACCTACGTCATGGGCGGCTCGCACGTGACCTACCACCGCGACATCCTCAGCGAGCACATCGCGCTGCACCCGCTGGCCGCGCCGATGACGCTGAACTGGCTCGCCGAACGGTTCGACGGCAAGCCGCTGGGCCCGACGGTGCGTACCTCGTGGCCGGCCCTGCTGAACCCGGCGACCTACCTCGGCCTGCTCAAGCTGGGCGTCGTCAGCACGAAGGTTCTGCTGGGACTTCCGATTGGGCGTCGGTAGCCACCGGAGCGGCGGCGGCCGGTAGCCGGACCGGCGCCGGCTCCACCGGCGGCCAGGCGCCCAGATCGTCGCGCTTGGTCGCCAGCGTGCAGAACAGGTAGACCAGCGCGGCGATGCCGGCCGGGAAGATCAGCGTCGTGGCGATGACCCACGGCGAGTGGCCGAAGAACACCGGCGGCGCCTCGACGAGGTAACCCACCCGATGCTCGGGAGACAACGGCGCGCCCGCGAGATCCGGTGTCCCGTAACGCCAATGCGCGACGACAGCGCCCACGCCCGTGAGCGCGCCCGCGGCAGCCACATTGCCGAGCGCCAGCGCGCCGGCCAGCAGCGGCCCGCGATGCGCGCGCCACTGCCACACCAATGTCGCGGCCACGACGGCGATCACCGTCAGCAGACCGACCGCCAACGCACCGCCCAGGAACACCCGGTCCGATTCGTCACCGAAGTAGCCGTGAATGCGCTGACCTTTCTTGGTCAGCGCAACGACGGCGTCGACCGGCGGCGCGAGAAAGGCCCACACCACGCCGCCGAGCGCACCGGTCAGCGCCAGGCCGATGACGACCCGCAGCGCCGCGGCGCGATGCGAAAGCGTTGGCGCCGAGGCTGTTTCAGCGGGCTGAGTCACCGTTGAGTTTCCAGGTCCTTCGAGTCCACCACCCCGTGCCGCGAGCACTTGGCCCACCAACCGTCGGGGCGTACCTGCACCACCATGCGTCGGCCGCATTCGGCGCACCAGCGGGGCGCCTCCAGACCGAGCTGAGCCGTGGTCGGCATGACGTCGCCGTCGACGGCATCCGCCGCGACACCGGTGTACACGTTGAACTTGCCGGCACTGACGGGTGCGGGCAATTCTCTGGTCATCACGTCCAGCTCTACAGGGTGGCGTTCAGTGCCTTGATCGGCATCTGCAGATCGTCCAGCAGTTCCAGGTCCGACTCGGCCGGGCGACCCAGCGTCGTCAGGTAGTTGCCGACGATGACGGCGTTGATGCCGCCCAGGATGCCCTGCTTGGCGCCCAGGTCGCCGAGCGTGATCTCGCGGCCGCCGGCGAAGCGCAGCATGGTGCGCGGCATGGCCAGACGGAACGCGGCGACGGCGCGCAGCGCGTCGGCCGCCGGCAGCACCTCGAGGTCACCGAACGGGGTGCCCGGGCGCGGGTTCAGGAAGTTCAGCGGGACCTCGTGCGGGTTCAGCTCCGCGAGGTTCGCGGCGAACTCGGCACGCTGCTCCAGCGTCTCGCCCATGCCGAGGATGCCGCCGCAGCAGACCTCCATGCCGGCTTCGCGGACCATCTCCAGCGTCTTCCAGCGCTCTTCCCAGGTGTGGGTCGTGACGACGTTGGGGAAGTACGACTTCGAGGTCTCCAGGTTGTGGTTGTAGCGGTGCACACCCATGGCCTTGAGGCGGTCGACCTGCTCCTGATCGAGCATGCCCAGCGAGCACGCGATCTGGATGTCGACCTCGTTGCGGATCGCCTCGATGCCGGCGGCCACCTGGGCCAGCAGCCGCTCGTCGGGCCCGCGCACCGCGGCGACGATGCAGAACTCGGTGGCACCGGTCTTGGCGGTCTGCTTCGCGGCTTCGACGAGGCTCGGGACATCCAGCCAGGCGCTGCGCACCGGGGAGGCGAACAGACCCGACTGCGAGCAGAAGTGGCAGTCCTCAGGGCAACCGCCGGTCTTGAGGCTGATGATGCCCTCGACCTCGACCTCGGGGCCACACCACTTCATGCGCACCTCGTGCGCGAGGGCCAGCAGGTCCTCCAGTCGGTCGTCGGGCAGCTGCAGAACCTCGAGCACCTGCTCCTGGCTCAGGCCTTCGCCACGCTCGAGCACCTGCTCGCGGGCTACACCCAAAACATCGGTCGCGGCCTGAGTCATCGGCACTCCTTACTTCAGGCCGACTGCGGCCTACAACTTGAACGGTGTTTAGGATACAGACGTGCAACTGCACCGAAGCGACGTGGTGGCCAAGGCCGCCGAAATCCTGGACAACTACGGGATCGCCGACCTGACCATGCGCAGGCTGGCACGTGAACTGAGCGTCAGCCCTGGCGCTCTGTACTGGCATTTCGCCGACAAGCAGGAGCTGCTGGGCGCCGTCGCCGACCGCCTGCTGGCCACCGCGGCGACCGTTCCGGCCGGCGGCGAATGGCCGGACCGCATCGTCGGCCTGTGTTCGGCGCTGCGCGACGCGCTCCTGTCGGCGACCGACGGCGCCGAGCTGGTCTCGGCCAGTTTCTCCGCCGGGCGATCGGCCGAACTGAGCCGCATCGTGGCGGCCCTCACCGACGCCTGTATCGAATCGGGGCTCACGGCGCACGACGCCGACCTCGCCGCGCGCACCATCGTCTACTACGTGCTGGGCTTCACCGCCGACGAGCAGTCCCGCATCCAGTGGGACGCGGCGGGCGCGACGGTGGCCGACAGCGACACGGTGTGGTCCGAAAATGCCGGTGGCCGTTTCACTTTCGGCCTCGGCCTGCTCGTCGACGGGCTCGCGGCCCACGCCATCAGCCGCCGCGGCTGAGGCGGGCTGTCGGGGTCACTCCCACTCCCGACCGCAAACGAATCCCGTTGGAAAGTACGTGATTTCAATCGGCGGGCCATCCACCGGGAGTCACTGCACCCAGGGACGCCTGGCCGCCTGAAAGAGTCCCTGGCTTCAGCCGAAGTGGCGGCAACCGCCTCGTGCTAGACGTCACGCACATTTCCGGCCGGCACGGGCACGTCAGCCGAGCAGAATCTCCGTGCGGGTGTCACCGTTCCACAGCCGCAGTCGGGTCGCGGTGGCGCTGATCTCCGCCGGCCGGCCGGCGACACCGAGCGCCCGGGCAAGCCGGTCCGGCGGGATGCGACGCGCGAGGGTGACGTGCGGCGTCCAGTCACCCGGCTCGGCGTGCGGCATGGGACCCGGCCGTAGATACGGCGCGGCGAGCGCGCAGACCTCGGCGTGCAGGTCGAGCAGGTCAGCGCTGGGCACCACGAGACGGGCCAGAACTCCGGCGGAGCGGCCGAACACCAGCGTGGCGCCGAGACGGGCCCGGAACGGGAACCTCCCGGCGACACCGGCCAACGCCGGCACCACCGCCTCGTCGATCCGCTGGGCGACACACAAGGTGGCGTGCGGGCGGGCGCCGGGCGGCTGAGCGGCGATCCCCGCCGCGTGCAGGTCGTCCCAGGCGCGCCTGATCACGGCCTCGGTGTCGAGGTCGAACAGTAGCTCGACCGAGTGCACCATGTCAGCCGACCAGACTCGAAACCCATTGCGGATCAAACGCTTTCGCGCTCACGGCAGCGAAGTCCCGGGTCGACAACCGGCCTGCGCCGGCGGGCAGCACGGCGCGCACCGGCGCGATGTCCTCGAGCGCACCCCGGTTGGACGACTCCGCGAGCCCCGGCTCCTGCGGCCAACTGCCGATCACCAGTCCGGCGCACGCGATGCCGTGTGCGGCAAGCGACTCGACGGTCAGACCGGTGTGGTTGAGGGTGCCCAGGCCCGGTGCGACGACGACCAGGACCGCGGCCCCGAGTTCGACGGCCAGGTCGCGCAACGTCGTGCCGTCGGCACCGAGTTGGACGAGCAGTCCCCCGGCGCCCTCGACGAGGGTCAGCTGACGGGGCCGGTCGACGTTGCGGACCAGAGCGACCAGCTCGTCGCGCGTCGGCAGCTCCATGCCGGCCAATTCGGCGGCCGCGACGGGCGCGAGCGGTTCGGGATAGCGCCAGCCCGGCACGAGCGACGTGACGTCCGCCAGACGACCCACCTCGGCCAGATCGTCATCGCCGTGGCCGGCGGCCGGCGAGATGCCGGTCTGTACCGCCTTGCACACCGCGACGTCCAGACCGGCCTGGCGGGCGGCACTGGCCAGCGCCGCGGTGGCGATGGTCTTGCCGACGCCGGTGTCGGTCCCGGCGACCAGCAGCAGCGTCACGACTGCACCAGCGCGAGCACCTCGCCGAGCACCCGCCCGGCCAAATCCAGTTCGGTGTCGTCGAGCGACGCGCGCGCCGTCAGACGCAGGCGCGAGGTGCCGACCGGCACCGACGGGGGCCGGAAGCAGCCGACCCGGACCCCGCGGTCCAGGCATGCCGACGCCGCGGCCAGCGCGACCTCGGGGTCGCCCAGGATCACCGAGACGACGGCCGAATCGGGCGTGTGGACGGCGCCGCCGAACCGGGCCAGCGTCGCGGCGTGCGTCAGCACGGCCTGCGCCCGCCAGGGCTCGGCGATGAGGACGTGCAGCGCAGCCTGGGCGGCGCCGACGGCGGCCGGAGCCAGACCGGTGTCGAAGATGAACGTGCGCGCGGCATCGATGAGGTGCGCCCGCACCGCGGCGGGCCCGAGCACCGCGCCACCCTGGCTGCCCAGCGACTTGGACAGCGTCGTCGTCACCACGATGTCGGGCTCGCCGGCCAGGCCGACCTCGTGCACCAGGCCGCGGCCGCCCGTGCCGCGCACGCCGAGACCGTGGGCCTCGTCGACGATCAGCAGCGCGCCGTGCCGCCGGCAGACCTCATGCAGGGCACGCAAGGGCGCGAGGGCACCGTCGGTGGAGAACACCGAATCGGTGATCACGACGGCCCGCTCCTCGGACCGGCTCACCAGCGCGGTCTCGACGGCGCCGACGTCGTTGTGCGGGGACACCACCACACGGGCTCGGGACAGCCGACAGGCGTCCACGAGTGAGGCGTGGCTGTAGGCGTCGGACACCACCAGTGAGCCCGGCCCCGACAGCGCCGCCACCGCCGCGATGTTGGCGGTGTAGCCGGACGAGAACACCAGCGCCGACTCGGCGCCCATGAAGCCGGCCAGCTCGGCCTCGAACTCCTCGTGCAGTTCGGTGTTGCCGGTGACCAGGCGCGATCCGCCGGAACCCGCGCCCCAGGTGTGCAGCGCCGTCACGCCGCCCGCGATGACGTCGGGATGCTGCGTCAGACCGAGATAGTCGTTGGACGCCAGGTCCAGTTCGGTGGCCACCGCGGGCCGGACCCGCAGCGACCGGCGCAGCCCCGCGGCCCGGCGCTGGCGTTCGACATCGGCGAGCCAGGCCAGCGGCGAGTGATCGGTCATCGGCGCGCTCTCCTGACTCCAGTGCAATTGAACGGTGTTCAGGTTAACGCACGGGCAACGGCGACCACAGCAGAGGTGACCTGGTCGATCTCGTCGGGCGTGCAGATGAACGGCGGCATCACGTACAGCAGCTTCCCGAAGGGCCGCAGCCACACCCCGTGCTCGATCGCGGTGACGGTGGCCAGCGGCATGTCCACGGGCTCGCGCATCTCGACGACGCCGATGGCGCCCAACACGCGCACGTCGGCGACAGACGGCAGGTCGGCGGCCGGTGCCAGGCCGCGCCGCAGCCCGTCCGCGATGGTCGCCACGCGCGTCTTCCAGTCCTCGCTCAACAGCAGCTCGACGGCCGCCACCGACACCGCGCACGCCAACGCGTTGGCCATGAACGTCGGCCCGTGCATGAGGGCTCCCGGCTCCCCCGAGCTGATCACCCGCGCGATCTCGGCGGTGCACAGCGTCGCCGCCAGCGTCACATAGCCACCGGTCAGCGCCTTGCCGACGCACATGATGTCGGGGCTGACGCCGGCGTGGTCCGCGGCGAACAGCTCACCCGTCCGCCCGAAACCGGTCGCGATCTCATCGAAGATCAACAGCACGTCGTGCCGGGTGCAGATGTCGCGCAACGCCGTCAGGTACCGCGGGTCGTGGAACCGCATGCCGCCGGCGCCCTGGACAACGGGCTCGACGATGACGGCTGCGAGCTCATCCACATGGGCGGCCAGCTGGGTCTCGAAGGCCGCGACGTAGGCCGGGTCGAACTCCGTGGGCACCCGCGGCGCGAAGATCTGGGGCATCAGGACATCGGTCCAGATCGAATGCATGCCGCCATCGGGGTCGCACACGCTCATCGGGGTGAAGGTGTCGCCGTGGTAGCCGCCGCGCCACGTCATCAGCTTGTGCCGGCCGGGAAGGCCGCGGCTGCGCTGGTACTGCAGCGCCATCTTGGCCGCGACCTCGACGGAGACCGAACCGGAGTCCGAGAAGAACACCGTGTCGAGACCGGCCGGGGTGATCTCGACGAGCAGCTGCGCCAGGCGCGCCGCGGGCTCATGGGTGAGGCCGCCGAACATGACGTGGTTCATGCGGCTCAGCTGCCGGGTGATCGCGGCGTCGAGCACCGGATGCCCGTGCCCGTGCACCGCCGTCCACCACGAGCTCATCGCGTCGATGACCTGCACCGGCCGGCCCTCGTGGATGAGGGTCAGCATGATGCCGTGCGCCTCGGTGGCAACCACCGCCGGCAAAGCCTCGGCGCCGATGGTGCTGTACGGATGCCAGATGTGGGCGGTGTCGATCGCCGAGATTTCGGCAGGGTTCAGCGCTGGCACGAGGACCGAGCCTAATCGCCCGCCGAGCACGTCGAAACGGGCGTGCTCAGCACGCGGGCGACTCGCCGTTACATGAACGTGGCCTGGATCTTGGGTAGATTGACATCCGACCATGACGACTCTTGCAGCACCGCGGCCGGCGTCGCAGCCCGGGTCGGGCAACGCCGCGCGCGTCACCGACAGCGGTGCGGACGCCACGGCGGGCAATGCGCCGAGCGCGTTCTACCGCCACGACCTGGACGGCCTGCGCGGCATCGCCATCGCCATGGTCGCGGCCTTTCACGTGTGGTTCGGCCGCGTCTCCGGCGGTGTCGACGTCTTCCTTGCGCTGTCCGGCTTCTTCTTCGGCGGCAAACTCCTGCGGATCGCGCTGACGCCGGATGCGCCCTTGTCCCCCGGTCCGCAGCTGCGCCGCCTGGTCCGTCGCCTGCTGCCGGCGCTCATCGTCGTGCTCGCCGCCGGCGCCGTGCTGACCATCGTGATCCAGCCCCAGACCCGCTGGGAGACGTTCGCCGACCAGAGCCTGGCCAGCCTGGGCTACTACCAGAACTGGGAACTCGCCGAGACCGCGTCGAACTACCTGCGCGCCGGCGAATCCGTCAGCCCGCTGCAGCACCTCTGGTCGATGTCGGTGCAGGGCCAGTTCTACGTCGCGTTCCTGGCGCTGATCTTCGGCTTCGCCTACCTGTTCCGGCGCAGGCTCGGCGACCGGCTCCGGCCGGCCTTCATCGCGCTGCTCAGCGTGCTGACCGTCGCGTCGTTCGTCTACGCGATCTTCGCGCACCAGGCCGACCAGGTCAGCGCCTACTACGACAGCTTCGCCCGGGCCTGGGAGCTGCTGCTCGGCGCTCTCGTCGGCGCGCTGGTGCCGTCCGTCCGGTGGCCGATGTGGCTGCGCAACGTGGTGTCGGCCGTCGCGCTGGCGGCGATCCTGTCGTGCGGCGCCCTGATCGACGGCGTGCGGGAATTCCCCGGCCCGTGGGCGCTGGTTCCGGTCGGCGCGACCATGCTTTTCATCCTCAGTGCCGCAAATCACACCGAGCGGCTGCCGGCGCCGAACCGGCTCCTGGCCACCGGCCCGTTCCTGTCGCTGGGCACCATGGCGTACTCGCTGTATCTCTGGCACTGGCCGCTGCTGATCTTCTGGCTGGCCTACAGCGGCCACAGCCGGGCCCACTTCGTCGACGGCACCGCCGTGCTACTCGTCTCCGGGGTGCTGGCGTGGCTCACCACCCGCTACGTGGAGAACCCGCTGCGCCGGCCGTCGACGGCGGGTTCACCCGGATTCGCCGGGCTGCGGCGGCCCACCGCGGTGCTGGGGACGCTTGTCGCGGTGATGGGCGTGACGCTCACCGCGACGGCCTTCACCTGGCGCGAGCACATGAACATCGAGCGGGCCAACGGCAAGGAACTCGCCACGCTCAACCCCGTCGACTACCCGGGAGCGCGCTCACTGCTGCGCCATCTGAAGGTGCCCAAACTGCCCTTCCGCCCGACGGTGCTCGAGGCCAAGGACGACGTGCCGGCCACGACGGCCGACAGCTGTATCGCCGACTTCGACGACCTGTCGATCCGCAACTGCTCGTACGGCGACACCGCGGCCACGCGCACCGTGGCGCTGGCCGGCGGCTCGCACGCCGAACACTGGATCACGGCGCTGGACCTGCTCGGCAAGCGGTATCACTTCAAGGTCGTCACCTATCTGAAGATGGGCTGCCCACTGTCGACCGAGCAGAACCCACTGGTGATGGGCGACAACCGGCCATACCCGAAGTGCTACGAGTGGAACGAACTCGTCATGCCGAAGCTGGTGGCCGACCACCCGAGCTTCGTCTTCACCACCTCGACACGCCCCTGGAACATCAAGTCCGGTGACGTGATGCCCGGCACGTACATCGGTATCTGGCAGCGCCTGTCCGATGCGAACATCCCGATTCTGGCCATGCGTGACACTCCGTGGCTGGTCCGGGACGGTAAGCCGTTCTTCCCGGCCGACTGCCTTGCCAGCGGCGGCAATTCGACGTCCTGCGGCATCGCCCGCTCCGAGGTACTGTCCGACCACAACCCGACCCTCGATTTCGTCGCGCAGTTCCCACTGTTGAAACCGCTCGACATGAGTGACGCGGTGTGCCGCCCTGACATCTGCCGCGCTGTGGAGGGAAATGTGTTGCTGTACCACGACTCTCATCACCTGTCCGCCACCTACATGCGCACCATGACCGCCGAACTCGGCCGCCAGGTCGGGGCTGCCACCGGCTGGTGGTGAGCTGCCTTCATGGTTGTTGGCGTCTGGCCGGGTAGCGCCTATCCCCTCGGTGCGACCTACGACGGTTCCGGCACCAATTTCTCGGTGTTCTCGGAAGTCGCCGAGCGCGTCGAGCTGTGCCTGATCGCGAAGGACGGCACCGAGGAACGCGTCAACCTCGACGAGGTCGACAGCTACGTGTGGCACTGCTACCTGCCGGCCGTGACGCCCGGGCAGCGCTACGGATTCCGGGTGTACGGGCCGTGGGACCCCGCGAACGGACACCGCTGCGATCCGAGCAAGCTGCTGCTCGACCCCTACGGCAAGTCCTTCCACGGCGACTTCGACTTCGGCCAGGCGCTGTACTCGTACGATCTGGCCGAGCCGTCGGCCACCGGCGAACCCGCAGGCGTTGATTCGCTGGGGCACACCATGACCAGCGTGGTGATCAACCCGTTCTTCAACTGGGACAACGACCGGCTGCCCCGAACGCCGTACCACGAGACGGTGATCTACGAGGCCCACGTCAAGGGCATGACGCAGACGCACCCGGCGATCCCCGAGGAACTGCGCGGCACCTACGCCGGACTCGCCCACCCGGCGATCATCGAGCATCTGCGGTCGCTCGGCGTCACCGCCATCGAGCTGATGCCGGTGCACCAGTTCCTGCACGACCACCGGCTACTGGACCTGGGGCTGCGAAACTACTGGGGCTACAACACGTTCGGCTTCTTCGCGCCGCACTACCAGTACTCGTGGAACCAGCACGCCGGCAGCGCCGTCGCCGAGTTCAAGACCATGGTGAAGTCGTTCCACGAAGCCGGCATCGAAGTCATTCTCGACGTGGTCTACAACCACACCGCCGAAGGCAACCACCTCGGCCCGACGCTGAACTTCCGCGGCATCGACAACGCCGCCTACTACCGGCTCGATGACGACGACCTCTCGCTCTACAAGGACTTCACCGGCACCGGCAACAGCCTCAACGCCCGCCACCCCCACACCCTGCAGCTGATCATGGATTCGCTGCGGTACTGGGTACTGGAGATGCACGTCGACGGCTTCCGGTTCGACCTCGCCTCCACGCTGGCCCGGGAGTTCTACGACGTGGACCGCCTCTCGGCGTTTTTCGATCTGGTGCAACAGGATCCGGTGATCAGCCAGGTGAAACTGATCGCCGAGCCGTGGGATGTCGGCGAGGGCGGCTACCAGGTCGGCAACTTCCCAGGTTTGTGGACCGAGTGGAACGGGAAATACCGCGACACTGTGCGCGACTATTGGCGGGGCGAGCCCGCGACCCTGGGCGAGTTCGCCTCGCGGCTGACCGGTTCCTCGGACCTGTACGAGGCGACCGGCCGGCGGCCGAGTGCGAGCATCAACTTCGTCACCTGCCACGACGGCTTCACGCTGACCGACCTGGTGTCCTACAACGAGAAGCACAACGAGGCCAACGGCGAGGACAACCGGGACGGCGAGAGCCACAACCGCTCCTGGAACTGCGGTGTCGAGGGCCCGACCGACGACCCCGAGATCCTCGAGCTGCGGGAGCGGCAGCGCCGCAACATCTTCGCGACGCTGATGCTGTCGCAGGGCACCCCGATGATCAGTCACGGTGACGAGATCGGGCGCACCCAGCAGGGCAACAACAACGTCTACTGCCAGGACAACCCACTGTCGTGGATGGACTGGACCATGTGCGAGACCAACGCGGCGCTGCTGGAATTCACCCGCACCGTGGTGGCGTTCCGGCGCAAGCACCCGGTGTTCCGGCGCCGCCGGTTCCTGGCCGGGCAGCCGGTGCGCAGCACCGGGCAGGTGCGCGACATCGCCTGGCTGACCCCCGCCGGCGACGAGATGACGCTCGAGGACTGGGATTCCGGCTTCGGCAAGAGCATCACGGTGTTCCTCAACGGCGACGCGATACCCGAACCCAACGCCCGCGGTGAACGGGTCACCGACGACTCGTTCCTGCTGTGCTTCAACGCCCACGACGAGGCACTCGATTTCGTGATTCCCGGCGCGGACTACGGAGCGAGCTGGGCGGCGGCGCTGGACACCGCGGACCCACACGGCCACACCGAACTGGTGGCCGCCGCCGGTGAGACGATCTCCCTGCAGGCCCGTTCACTACTGGTGTTGCGTAAGACGGCGTGATGACAGTGCCGGTCTCGCCCGTAGTCGCCACGTACCGGCTGCAGATGCGCAGCGACGGAATGACTTTCGACGAGGCGGTGGCGCTACTGCCCTACCTCGACGATCTCGGCGTCTCGCACCTGTATCTCTCGCCGGTCCTGACCGCCGTGACCGGCTCGACGCACGGCTACGACGTCACCGACCCCACCGCGGTGTCGGCGGAACTCGGCGGGCCAGAGGGCTTTTCCCGGCTGTCCGCCGCGGCGCGGGCGCGCGGCATGGGGCTCGTCATCGACATCGTGCCGAACCACGTCGGCGTCGAACAGCCCGAGCAGAATCCATGGTGGTGGGACGTCTTGACCCACGGCCAGGCATCGCGCTTCGCCCGGTACTTCGACATCGACTGGGACCTGGACCCCGACGGCCGAATCGTGTTGCCGGTGCTGGGTTCCGACTCTGACGTCGACGATCTCGCCGTCGACGGTGACGTGCTGCGACTGGGTGACCGGACCTGGCCGATCCGTCCCGGCACCGGCACGGGCACAGCCGCCGAGGTCTACGCCAGGCAGGCGTACCGGCTGACGGGCTGGCAGTCCGGCTCCTGTGGCTACCGACGGTTCTTCTCCATCACCTCGCTGGCGGCGGTGCGCCAAGAGGACCTCGACGTGTTCGACGCCAGCCACGCCGAGATCGGGCGCTGGTTCCGCGAGCACCTGGTGGACGGGCTGCGGGTCGACCACATCGACGGGTTGACCGATCCCGCAGGCTATCTCGCCCGGCTGCGCGAACTGGCCGGAGACGACGCCTGGATCGTCGCCGAGAAGATCCTGGCCGCCGACGAGCCGCTGGACCCCGGCCTGCCCATCGCGGGCACCACCGGCTATGACGCGCTACGGGAAATCGGCGGACTCTTCGTCGACCCGGACGGGGCCGCCACGCTCACCGAGCTGGCCCGCGAAACCCGTTCCGATGCCGAGGAACTCAAGATCAGGGTCGCCACCGAGACGCTGGCGAGCGAACTGGCCCGGCTGCATCGCGCGATCGTGCGGGCAGCCGGGGCCGACGACCCTGCGCTACCGACCGCCATCGCCCAACTGGTCAGCCGCGTCGGCGTGTACCGCACCGACTACCGGGTGCTGTCCGCGGTCCTGCCCGAGGCCATCAACGAAACCATCGAAGCGGCACCAGAACTGGCATCGGCTCTGCAACTGGTCGTCACCGCACTCGAGCAGCCCGAACCGGCGGCCCGGTTGCAGCAGTTGTGCGGTGCGACGACGGCCAAGGCGATCGAGGACACCCTGTTCTACCGTGACGCTCGGCTGGTGTCGCTGAACGAGGTCGGTGGCACACCGGAGCGATTCGGGATGAGCACGGCCGAGTTTCACCAGCGCGCCGCCGCGCGCGCCCGCGACTGGCCGACGACCATGGTGACGCTGTCCACCCACGACACCAAACGCGGCGAGGATGTGCGGGCCCGCATCACGGTGCTGTCCCAATGCGCCGAGCCATGGGCCCAGCGCGTGAACCGCTGGAACACGGTGTGCGTGCCGCCCGACGAGGGCACCGGATTGTTCCTGTGGCAGAACATCATCGGCGTGTGGCCGGCCGCCGGCGAAGTCGGAGACACCGTCCGCGCGCGGCTGCACTCCTATGCGGAGAAGGCGATCCGCGAAGCCGAGCTGCACACCAATTGGGAACAGCCGGACCGGGAATTCGAAGATGCTGTCCACGACTGGATCGATGCGCTGATCGACGGGCCGATCGCGGGCGAGGTCACCACGTTCGTCGGTCAGCTCGACGAAGCCGCGCGTTGCGACGCCGTCGCGCAGAAGCTGCTCGCGCTGACGGTGCCGGGCGTCCCCGACATCTACCAGGGCACCGAACTCTTCGACGACAGCCTGGTGGACCCCGACAATCGCCGTCCGGTGGATTTCGCTCTCCGACGGAGTGAGCTCGATACCTTGCACCACCCCAAGATTCGGGTCGTCGCGGCAGCGTTGCGGTCACGCCGGGAGCGGCCGGCGACGTACCTGTCGGGCGAGTACACGCCCGTCACCGCCGACGGTCCCGCCGCCGACCACGTGATCGCGTTCCACCGGGGTACCGATGTCCTGGTGGTCGTCCCCCGCTGGACACTGAAGCTCGACGAATCCGACTGCGCCGAAACCACTCTCGCACTACCGGCTGGCGACTGGACCGACCGGCTGACCGGCCGCACCTGGTCGGGCACCGTCACCGCCGACGCACTGTTCGCCGAACTGCCGGGCGTACTTCTGGAGAAAGCCCGTGGCTGACCACGAATTCTCGGTCTGGGCGCCCACGCCCGACAACGTGACCCTCGACGCCGACGGGGCCCGCCACCCCATGACCCGCTCCGAGGACGGGTGGTGGCGCGTCACCGTCGACGTGCCGGCCGATGCCCGGTACGGCTTCGTCGTCGACGACTCCGAACCGCTGCCCGACCCCCGCTCGCCGCGGCAACCCGATGGCGTACACGGACTTTCACAGCTGTGGACGTCCGCGCCGCCGGCCCCCTGGCCCGGCCGCACCATCGACGGCACGGTGATCTACGAACTGCACGTCGGAACGTTCACCCCGGCCGGCACGTTCGACGCCGCCATTGAACGGCTGGACCACCTCGTCGGCCTCGGCGTGGACTTCGTCGAACTCATGCCGGTCAACGCCTTCAGCGGCAGTCACGGCTGGGGCTACGACGGCGTGCTGTGGTACGCCGTGCACGAACCCTATGGCGGCCCTTCGGGTCTCGTGCGCTTCGTCGACGCCTGCCACCAGCGGGGCCTGGGCGTGCTGCTCGACGCGGTGTTCAATCACCTCGGCCCATCGGGGAATTACCTACCCAAGTTCGGGCCGTACCTGACCGTGGGCCGGACGCCGTGGGGCGAGGCGATCAACATCGCCGCCGCCGACTCCGATCCGGTGCGCCGGTACATCATCGACTGCGCCCTGCGCTGGATGCGGGACTTCGGCATCGACGGCCTGCGGCTGGATGCGGTACACGCGCTGGTCGACACCACAGCCGTTCACCTGCTGGAAGAGCTGGCCGCCGAAACCGATGCGCTGGCAACCGAACTCGGCCGCCCACTGGCACTGATCGCCGAAAGCGACCTCAACGACCCGCGGCTGATCACCCCGCGGGACCAGGGCGGCTACGGACTCGCCGCTCAGTGGGACGACGACATCCACCACGCCATCCACACCGCGGTGTCCGGAGAACGACAGGGCTACTACGCCGACTTCAGATCCATGCAGACGCTCGCCACCACCCTGGCCCGCGGCTTCTTCCACGCCGGCACCTACTCGTCGTTCCGGCGCCGGCGCCACGGCCGGGCCCTGGACACCACGAGCATTCCGGCCACCCGGCTGCTGGCCTACACCTGCACGCACGACCAGGTGGGCAACCGGGCGATCGGTGACCGCCCGTCGCAGAACCTCGACTTCGGGCAGCTGGCGATCAAGGCCGCGCTGGTCCTCGGATCGCCCTATACGGCAATGCTTTTCATGGGCGAGGAGTGGGGCGCGTCGACACCGTTCCAGTTCTTCAGTTCACATCCCGAACCCGAACTCGCGCGCGCGACGGCCGAGGGCCGCAAGGCCGAGTTCGCCGATCATGGCTGGGCCGCCGACGACATCCCCGATCCGCAGGATCCGGCGACGTTTCAGCGTTCCAAACTCGACTGGGACGAGGTCGGCACCGGCGAGCACGCCCGCCTGCTGCAGCTCTACCGCGACCTGATCACGTTGCGGCGCACCGAACCCGACTTCGCCGACCCTTGGCTCGACCACCTGCGCGTCGAGTTCGACGAGGCCGACCGCTGGATCGTGATGCACCGTGGTGCGTTCGCCGTGGCGTGCAACCTCGGCGAACAGCCCGTCGCCGTACCCGTCACCGGTGAGTCGGTCCTGTCCTCGGCCGAGCCTCAGATCGGGACAACCGCCACGACACTGCCCGGCCACAGCTTCGCGGTCCTCCGCCGACGCCCCTAGGTCAGGTAACGGTAAGCCGGTGACCCCGGCTCCAACGGCTCCACGTGGATGCCCGAATTGTGCATCCGCTCGAGCAGTCCGTCGAAGTTGGCGGCCGACCCGAGTTCGATGCCGACGAGCGCCGCGCCGGTCTCCCGGTTGTTGCGCTTGACGTATTCGAACAGGGTGATGTCGTCGTTGGGCCCGAGCACCTCGTCCAGGAACCGCCGCAGCGCGCCGGGCTCCTGCGGGAAGTCCACCAGGAAGTAGTGCTTGAGACCCAGGTGCACCAGTGACCGCTCGAGCACCTCGCCGTAGCGCGAGACGTCGTTGTTGCCACCGGAGATCAGGCACACGACCGTCGAGCCGGCCTCGACACCGTTCTCCATCAACGCCGCCACGGACAGCGCGCCCGCGGGCTCGGCGATGATGCCCTCGTTCTGGTACAGGTCGAGCATCGCGGTGCACACCGCGCCTTCGTCGACGGTCGTCACCGACACCATGTCGCCGGCCGCGGCGAGCGCCGCGTAGGTCAGCTCCCCGGCCCGGGCCACCGCCGCACCGTCGACGAACTGGTCGACGTGCTCCAGCGTGACCGGCTCGCCCTTGGCCAGCGCCGCGATCATCGACGCCGCACCGGCGGGCTCGGCGCCGAGCACGGCGGTCGCCTTGGTGTGCGCGGTCAGGTAGGTGGTGATGCCGCTGATGCAGCCGCCACCCCCGACCGGCACGATCACCAGGTCGGGCTCGCCGTCCAGCTGCTCGAGGATCTCCACGGCGATGGTGCCCTGCCCGGCCATGGTGCGCAGGTCGTCGTACGGCGGGACCAGCGTGGCCCCCGTCCGGGCGACGTCCTCGAGCGCGGCTTCGGCGGCCAGGTCGTAGGTGGCGCCGCCGACGATCAGCTCGATGAAGTCACCGCCGTGGTAGCGGATGCGGTCCCGCTTCTGTTTGGGGGTCTTGGCCGGGACGTAGACGCGGCCGTGCACACCCATCGAGCGGCAGGCCAGCGCGAAACCCTGGGCGTGGTTGCCCGCCGACGAGCACACCACGCCGGCGGCCTTCTCCTCGTCGGACAGCTGCATCAGCAGGTTGTAGGCACCGCGCAGCTTGTACGAGCGCACCGCCTGCAGGTCCTCACGCTTGAGGTACACCTGGGCGCCGGTCAGCGCCGACAGCCGATCGCTGTACTGCAGCGGGGTGCGAGTGACCACCGAGGAAATTCGCCGGGCAGCCGCATCGATGTCGGCCGCGGCAAGCGGCGACGTCCTGTGGGTTCCCTGGCTCAGCTCGGCAGACACCGTCTAATGGTGTCATCTCGGTGCAAAACTGAGCGCATGGACCCCACTCCAGAACCCTTGCCGCCGGCGGTCAGGACCTTCGTCGAGCGCACCCACCGCCTGACGAGCAGCGCGGAACACCACGTGCCGTCCTGGCTGCGGCCCGGCGCGCCCGAGAACCGGCTGCCGGTGATCGCCGCCATCCTCGGCGCGGTCCTGCTGCAATGGTCCGTCCCCGAGCAGTACACGGTGGTGCCCCGCTGGCCGCTGATCGGCCTGGAGCTCCTGCTCGTGGTCGTGCTGCTGATCATCAACCCGGTGCGGATGTCGCGTGAGACCACCGTCGGCAAGTGGGCGATGTGGCTGCTGACGGCGGCCATCACCGCCGACAACACGACGTCGGCGATCGTCCTCGACGTCCACATCCTGTCCGGTCAGGTCTCCAACAATGCCGGGCTGTTGTTGGGCAGCGGCGCGGCGATCTTCATCACCAACGTCATCGTGTTCGGCATCTGGTTCTGGGAGCTGGACCGCGGTGGGCCGTTCGCCCGGCGGTCCGGCGACGACCCGTACCCGGACTTCCAGTTTCCCCAGATGAGCGATCCGCAGAACGCCGAACCTGGTTGGCGCCCAACATTTGTCGACTACCTGTACGTCAGCTACACCAACGTCGTGGCGTTCTCCCCCACCGACACCATGCCGCTGTCCCGGTGGGCCAAGATGATGATGACGCTGCAGTCGCTGGTGTCGATCTCGACGACCGCGCTCGTCATCGCGCGTGCGGTCAACGTGCTCAAGTAGGGACCCGGCACGGTGCATTCAGCCGCAGTCGCGGTGCGGCTCCAGCAGCTCGGCCTGCCCCACCTCGGGGCGGGTGGTCGGCAACCAGCGTCGCGTCGACTCGAGCGACCGTTCGATGAGTTCACCCGAGCGGGAGAAGTCGATCGGCGACACCCGCACCGGACACAACGGCGGCACCACATGCAGTTCGACCAATGCCTCGAACCGCTCGACGTCCGTCGCCAGCCGCCGGTTGATCGCCAGCGTGAACGCGTGCATCGCCATCGCCAGCGCCGCCCGGGGCGGTTGTGGCATGGCGCACGAGTAACCCGTCGGCAGCACCCACACCTCGGTCGCGCCCAGTTCCACCGCATAGGACAGCGGTGTGTTGTTCACCACGCCACCGTCGACCAGATCGCGTCCGCCGATCCGCACCGGCGGCAGGACCGCCGGGATGGCGGCGCTGGCGACGATCGCGTCGACGGCGTCGCCCGACGACAGGAGGACGTCCTGCCCGGAGAGCACGTCGGTGGCCACCACGTGCAGCGGCGTCGGCGCGTCCTGCAGCCGGCGGAACCGCAGATTCTGCCGCAGCAGGGTGCGGATCCCGATATCGGAGACCAGATGCGGCCGGCGCCCGAGGAACCCCAGCAGTCCCATACTCGGGCTGGTCGGGAACACTTTGCGGCGCGACAGCGTCCGCCAGAGGTCGGCCAGCGCCAGGGCACCGTCGTGGTCGGACCGCCCGGCGATCCAGCCGCCGTTGAGGGCACCGACAGAGGTGCCGACGATCAGATCCGGCTTGATACCGGCCTCGGCGAGCCCCAGCAGCATGCCGACCTGGATGGACCCCAGGCTGCCACCGCCGGACAGCACGAACGCCGTCGTCATGGTCCCTCTCCGTCCTCCGGCGCGGGTCGTAACGGAAGCCGCACGACGAACGTGGTGTCGCCCGGTTGTGTTGCGGCCACGAACAGCTCCCCGCCGTGCCGGTCGACGACGATCTGCCGGGCCAGGTGCAGGCCCAGGCCGGTCCCTTCGCCGAGCGGTTTCGTGGTGAAGAACGGGTCGAAAATGCGCCCGCGGATGTCGGCCGGAATCCCGCTGCCGGTGTCACTGATCTCGATCCGGACCGCATCGTCCTCGAATCGGCTGCGCACCGTGAGTCTGCCCGAGCCGGCCGGCCGCATGGCGGCGATGGCGTTCTCGATGAGGTGCGTCCACACCTGATTGAGTTCGGCTGGATAGCAGAGCAATTCGGGTATCGACGGGCCGAAGTCCGTGATCACCTCGACCGCTGTGCCCGCGCCGATCCGCCCGGCGAACATCCGCAGGGTACTGGTCAGAAGCGCGTCGACGTCGGCGAACTGGAACGGCGCGCTGTTCAGCTGGGTGTACTGCTTGACGTCGGTGACCAGGCCGGAAATCCGTTGGGCCGCCTCATGAATCTGATGCGTCAACAGTTCGGTTTCGACCCGGTGCCGCAGCCACGCCACCGCACGCGGCAACCAGTCCGGTCGTTGGCCGGCCGGCACCAGCTGTTCGAGCCATTCGCAATCCAGTCCGGCCTCGACGAACGTCGGCGCCATGTCCCACGCGTCCGTTATGCCCTGGCTGGACAACCAGTCCCCGACCTCGTCCTCGAGGTCGCTGGCCTGCATCGCCGACAGCGGCCGGGCCGACACAGCGGCGACCTTCGCGATCACGTCGGCCTGCGCACCGGCCAGGAAAGCCGTTGCCGCGCTGTCGAATTCGCCGTTCATCAGGGGCACCAGGAGAGCATCCAGCCGGCTGCGCAGGTCGGTTGCGGCGCGGACGACGGCCGCCACCGGGTTGTTGAGTTCGTGCGTCAGTCCGGCCGACAGCTGTCCGAGCGCCAGCATCCGGTCCCGTTCGTCGGCGACGCGGTGCTGCTTCTCCGCGGTCTCCGCCAGTCCATCGATGAGATGAACAGCCATCGGAAACTGGGTCTTGACGAAATCGCCGAATTCGTCGGCGGGCATGACGAAGAACCGCGTCCGCCGGGTGGCCCGCACCGAGAACCGGTTCCGGTCATGCCCGACGGGGCTGAACGCCGACCGGGCACCGAAGTAGACGCCGGGCTGCGACGTTCGGTCGATCTCGAGTTCCCGGCCGCCGGCGCGCTTCGAGAGCACCAACTCGCCGTCGATCAGGACCCGCAGCGGCGTGACGGGGTCACCTTCGGTGATGACCGGGCCCGGGCCGAAGACCTCGACATGACCGGCGCGACAGAGCTGCGCCAGCTGCGCATGCGACAACGACTCGAAAAGGAACAGTGCCTTCAGCTCCTCGGGTAGGCACTCCTGCAGGTCATCACCGACGTCTGTCACGCCGACACACTAAGCCCGCCGGGCCGATGTGCCGCGGTCATTCGGGTCAATCCCATCTGCGTCATTCGCGGTCCCCCACCGGTGGCGTCGACGCCCCGTGGCGCCCGTCACGGAATTGCTCACCCCACCGGAACATCCGCTAGAGTGAACAGCGCCAGGCCGCAGTAACCCCGGGCCCCAAATTTCGCCGCCACGAGCGGCCTACCGCCGAGAGGCGTTCTGCGGTCTGGCTTTAACTTCTCCAGCGCCTTCGGCCGACAGTGTCGGCGACAGCGTCAATCCAGCGAATCGGTGCGCCACAAACCGGCTGCGGCATGCAGCTCGTTGGCGATCCGGGTGAACGTCACCGCACGGTCGGTCAGCTCTGCGGCGCGCTCCGGCGCCGTCGTCGTCGCGTCCTCTGCCAGGCTCGTGCAGCCGGCCGCACTGACGCGGCAATAGGCTGCCGCGCGCTCCAGCGCCACGGCGAAATCACCCTCGAAGACGCCGCGCAGGATCCGGTCGGCGAGCTCACGGATCTCGGTCGGCCCGACGGGCGTCTCCGCACCCGCGACCACGGGGTCGATCGAATGCAGCACCTCCGTGCCGCGGCCGAACATCAGGCTGGCTGAGTAGGGGTCGGTGCGGATCGACAGCCGCAGCAGATAGACGCGCCACAGCGCACCGGGCAGGCTGCGTGCCCCGGCACCCGCCCACAACTCGGCGATGGTCTCGATGCCGTGCTCGTCGGTGTACGCCACGAGCCGGGAGACCACGTCAGGGTCCGGATAGCTGCGCACACGTTCCAGCAGCGCCGCCGCGGTCTCGTGGGCGACGCGACTGTCCTGGACGGGATCCTCGACGTCGTGGAACGCCTCGAAGCCGCGGCCCAGGAACTTGGTCGGCTTGTGTACCCGCCGACGGTCGTCAGTCATGCACTATTTCTTTCCCGCCGCGGTGCGCGCCGTCAGCGCCACCCGTCGGCGTCTTTGGCGGCCTGCAGCAGCACCTCACACAGCTCTTTCAATTCCGTGGGTCCGGCGCCTTCGGCAACTGCGGTCGCAACGTCCTCGGCCGCACACCGTACCTGATAAACGCGGTCGGAGAGCGCCGCCGCTTCCTCTGCACTGAGCACCACCGAGTCCTCGGCCAGGTTGGTGCCCTTGACCATCGCCCGCTGCTCGTAGGCCCGCTGCCGGCACGACTGACGGCAGTACTGGCGACGACGGCCCATGCCCGCGTCGGCCACCTCCCGGCCACACCACCGGCACGGCTGGGCCTTCGAGCGCTTCATGTCCGCCTCACGATCGTGACTGTATCCGGCGGGCGGCCGAACCCCGGTATCATGGACAATCGAGTCGGGAACTTCACGGCGCTGGCCTGCGTTGATTCCCTGTCGCTATACCAAGGGAGTGATTTTCGATGGCTGATCGTGTCCTGCGAGGCAGTCGCCTCGGAGCTGTGAGCTACGAGACCGACCGCAACCATGACCTGGCACCGCGGCAGGTGGCCCGCTACCGCACCGACAACGGCGAGGAATTCGAAGTTCCGTTCGCCGACGACGCGGAGATCCCCGGCACCTGGGCGTGCAAGAACGGCATGGAAGGCACCCTGATCGAGGGTGACGTTCCTGAGCCCAAGAAGGTCAAGCCGCCGCGTACCCACTGGGACATGCTGCTCGAGCGTCGTTCCATCGAGGAGCTCGAAGAGCTGCTCAAGGAGCGCCTGGAGCTGATCAAGACCCGCCGCCGCGGCTGATCGCGCCAACAGAAAAGCCCCGCCGTGAGGCGGGGCTTTCTTTGTCTGCGTGACTAGCGGACGACGCCGCGGGCCCGGTCCAGCCGGCCGCGGATGCCCCACTTCGCCACCTGCGACATGGCCTCGCGGATGTTCGACCCGCTCATCTTCGACACACCCAGTTCGCGCTCGGTGAACGTGATGGGCACCTCGACGACGGTGAAGCCCGCGTTGATGGCGCGCCACGTCAGGTCGATCTGGAAGCAGTAGCCCTTCGAATCGACGTCGTCGAGGCCGATCTTCTCCAGCACGTCGTGCCGGTAGGCGCGGTAACCGGCCGTGATGTCGTGAATCTTGACGCCCAGCAGCACCCGGGCATAGGTGTTCGCGGTGCGCGACAGGACGAGCCGGCGATGCGGCCAGTTGCGGATGGCGCCACCCGGGACGTAGCGCGAGCCGATGGCCAGATCGGCGCCGGCGTCGACGGCGTCCAGCAGGCGGTACAGCTCCTCGGGCGCATGGCTGCCGTCAGCGTCCATCTCGACCAGCACGCTGTAGCCGCGGCCCAGACCCCATGCGAATCCGGCGAGATACGCGGCGCCCAGTCCGCCCTTACCTGCGCGGTGCATGACGTGCACGCGGTCGGGATCGGCCAGCGCCAGCTCATCGGCCAGCTGACCGGTGCCGTCGGGGCTGTCGTCGTCGACGACGAGCACGTGGACGTCCGGGCGGGCGGCATGCACCCGGCCGACGATCAACGGCAGGTTCTCGCGCTCGTTGTAGGTCGGAATGATGACCAGCGTGCGCTGACTCGGACGGTCGTCGCCCATGGTCATTACCCCTGTTCGCTCTCGGTGTCGGTGTCGGTGTCAGGCGCAGCCGGGCTGCCGTCCTGATCTGCCGCGGCCCCCTGGCGGCGGCGCACGAGGTTCCTATTGTGCAGCATGGCTGCCAGAAGAGCCGAAACGCCGACCCCGATGAGGACGCCGTTGATGACCGGTCCCCATCTCGTGGCGAGCGTGAGATCGGTCTTCAACCGCACCTGCCGGTCCAGGTAACCGGGCTGGAAGAACTCGGTGCGCTCGAGGACCTGGCCGTTGGGCGCGACGACCGCACTGATGCCGGTGGTGCCCGCGACGACGACGTACCGGTCGTGTTCGACGGCGCGCAGCCGGGCGAACGCCAGCTGCTGCACGCTCATCGGTTCGTCGAACGTCGCGTTGTTGGCGGGCACTGCCAGCAACTGCGCGCCGCCCAGGACCGACTGCCGGGCGGCACGGTCGAAGATGACCTCCCAGCACGTCGTCACCCCGATCGGCACGCCCGCGGCGGTGACGACGCCGGTGCCGTGGCCCGGTACGAAGTAGCCGGCCCGGTCGGCGTACGGCGACAGCAGCCGGAAGAAGCTGCGCCACGGCAGATACTCGCCGAACGGCTGGACGATGGCCTTGTCGTGGCGCTCCCCCGGCCCGTCGGTCCCGTTCCACACGATCACCGAGTTGGTGGTCACCGGGTGCTCCGGGGTGTACTCCGGCGCCGCCAGCACGGTGCCCACCAGGATCGGGGCGTGGATGGCCGCGGACGCCGCCGAGATCAGTTCCGCGGCGTCGGCGTTGACCAGCGGGTCGATGTCCGACGAGTTCTCCGGCCAGATCACCACCGTCGGTTGCGGCGCGCGGCCGGCGCGGACGTCCTCGGCCAGCTGCTTGGTTTCGCGCACGTGGTTGTCGAGCACCGCGCGGCGCTGGGCGTTGAAGTCCAGGCCGAGACGCGGCACGTTGCCCTGGACGGCGGCGACGTTGATCGCCGGATCATCACCCGCGCCGGCGCCGGCCTTGCGGACGTGCGGCCAGGCCAGCACGGTGAGCAGCAGGACCACGGCGATGCAAATGCCCGGGATGAAGACCTCCGGCGGCGCCGCGGCACCCGTGCAGTGATCGTGACGCCAGTGCCTGACCGCCTCGAGCACGATGGCCGTCGCACTGAAACCGATGAGCGCCACCGCGAACGACACCAGCGGCGCACCGCCCAGCTGCGCGAGCGGCAGCAGCGGGCTGTCGGTCTGACCGAAGGCCACGACGCCCCACGGGAAGCCGCCGAACGGCACCGTCGACTTGAGCCATTCGGCCGCCACCCACAGCGCGGCGAACCACAGCGGCCAGGCCGGCAGGCGCCGCACGATGACCGCGGTCAGGCCGAACACCCCGGTGAAGAACGCCTCCAGCGCCGACAGCATCAGCCATGGCACCGGGCCGACGAAGTTGCTGATCCACGGCAGCAGCAGTACGTAGAACACCAGGCCGGCCAGCATGGCGTAGCCGAAACCGCCTGCGGGCGTGGTGCGTTCGTCGATCAGAACCCAGGCCAGCAATGCCAGTGCGACGAACGACAGGTACCAGAGGTCGAACGGCGGGAAGCTCGCGCACAGCAACAGACCGGCCACGACGGCCGCGGCGAGCCGGATCAATCGGGGTTCGAAGAACCGCCTCACGCCGGTGACGACGCGCGCGCCACGACCCGGGCCGTGCGCCGGCTCCGGTTCTGCGGGGGCCTCCGGCTCCACCTCGGTTTCCCGGGGCGCCTCGCTGTCTCCGGTGTCTTCGGTGCCTTCGCTCTCTGCTGTGCCTTCCATGCTCTCAGCCATGGATCAGCTCACCGCGGTGGACGGTCTGCAGGCAGGTCGGCAGCTCGTCGTCGGGTCCGAGCGGCGGTAGCGCCGGTACCCGCGACCGTGGATCGGTCGACCAGCGCTGCACGGCGTCGACCGGTGCGGTGACGTCCAGCGCATCGGCACCACCGGGCACCTGCCACACGGCGTACGACGCGACGGCACCGGGCACCAGCGTCCCCGTCAGCCCGTCACGGACGCCGGCGGCCCGCCAGGCGCCGCGGCTGGCCGCCAGGAACGCCGACCGTGCCGAGATGGCACTGCCCGCCGTGCGGTGGCTGATGGCCGCGCGCACCGATTCCCACGGATTGATGCTGGTGACAGGACTGTCCGAACCGAAGGCGAGGGGCACGCCTTGCGATGCTAACAGCGCAAACGGGTTCAAACCCTGCGCTCGATCGACACCGAGACGCTGGGCGTACATGCCGTCGGCGCCGCCCCACAACGCATCGAAATTGGGCTGCATGCTGGCGACGACGCCCCAGGAACCGAGCTTGCGCGCTTGTTCGGCGTCCACCATCTCGAGGTGCTCCAGCCGATGCCCACAGCGCGCGACCGCAGGCGCCCCGAACGCCGCGACGGTCCGGTCCAGGGCCTCGATGACGGTCGCGACCGCGGCGTCACCGATGACGTGGAAGCCCGCGGTGATGCCAGCCTCGGTGCAGGCCAGCAGATGTGCGGTGACAGCGTCGGTGTCCAGGTAGGTGTTGCCGCAGCAGCCGGGTGCATCGGTGTAGGGCTGCTGCAGCCAGGCGGTGCGCGAGCCCAGCGCACCGTCGATGAAGAGGTCACCGGCCAGACCGTGGGCACCGGTGGCGGCCATCAGGTCGCGGGCCGCGGCCGCGTCGGCGACGGCCTCGCCCCAGTAGCCGACGATGTCGACGCCGTGTTCGGTGGCACGCAGGTCGGCCCAGTCGTCGAGACCGCCGATCTCGGGGCCCGCGCACTCGTGCACCGCGACGATGCCGTTGCGGGCGGCGAGGTCGAGCGCGGCGCGCTGGGCGTCGCGGCGTTGTGCCGCGCTGAGCAGGTCGCGGGCCGCGGCCCGGACGCGGTGGTGGGCGTCGGCCGTCAGCGGTCCCTGCGCGGAGAAGCCCGCGGTGTCGGCGAGGCCGGGCACCAGCTGCCGCAGGCCGGTGGTCGCGACGGCCGAGTGCACGTCGACCCGGGCCAGGTAGGCGGGTCGCGCGCCGAGCACGCCGTCGAGGTCCGCGGTGGTCGGGGTGACGCGCTCGGGCCACCCGGATTCGTCCCAGCCGTGGCCCCAGATGACGCCGTCCGGGTGCTGCGCGGCGTGTTCTGCCAGCAAGGTCAGCAGATGCGGCAGCGACGTCGCGGTCCGCAGGTCGAGCCCGACCACGGTGAGTCCCGTGGCGGTCAGGTGCACGTGGCTGTCGACGAACGCGGGCGCCACGAACGCGCCCTCGAGATCGACGACGGTGGCGTCCGGATGCAGCGCCCGGCCGACGTCGTCGGAACCGAGCCACGCCACCACGCCGTCACGGATCGCGATGGCGGTGGCGTCGGGCGCCGCGGGGCTGTGAATACGACCGCCCAGCAGCAGCGTCGTCGCAAAGGTGGTCACGAAGGTGACAGGTTAGTCCGTTCAGCCGGCGTGCCGGTGCACAGCGACCGGTGAGCTGTCGATGACCTCGATCACTTCGCCGTCGATGTACTCGCCGCGGCCGCGGTAGCGCTCATCGTGGTTGATGTAGATCACCTGGGTCGGGAAGTCCATCGGCGTGAGCCGACGGCCGAACACGGCGTTCGCAACCGGCCGCACGGCGCGCCGGGTGAACGGCACCAGCATGAGTGCCCCGAGCACCGAGCTGGCGAGCCCGGGCACGACGACCAGAACCGTGCCGAGAGCGACCAGCAGGCTGTCGGTGGCCAGCGTCGGGTCGGCCGATCGCGCGCTCAGCGCCTCGGACAGCCTGCTGAAATGCCGGGTGATCTGCGTACCGGCGATGGCCAGGCCGGCAGCAAAAGTGGCCAACAGCGCCAGCAACGTCCAAGCCACACCGATGGTCGAGGCCAGGGCTGCCAGCACCGCGACCTCGACCAAGGCATAAACCAGAAATAGTCGCATCGCCATGCCCTGGACAACGCCGGAACGCCGGAATTGGTTCCTAGCCGCCCGGAAGCGGCTCGACCTCGATGGCCGCGTGCACCTTTTCCACACCGCCGCGGATGATGGCCTGCGGAATCCACCACCAGGCGTGCCACCAGTAGCGCCTGGTCACCATGTCGAAGACGCGCTTGGTCTCGGACTTCGGCAGGTTGCGGGCGATGGCCTCGACCGGTTCGCCCTTGACCTTCCCCAGCGCGCCGCACTTCTGGATGGTCACGCGCGGCGTGTTCTTGATCCGCTTGGTCTTCCACGAGCCGTCGTCGGTGCTGATCAGCAGCTTGCCCTCGTGGGGCACGCCCCAGACCGGTGTCGGCTTGGGCCGGCCGTCCTTCGTGAAGGTGGTCAGCAGCAGGTACTTCTCGCGGTACACGTCTTCGAACGTCGGAGCCATGCTTCTAGAAGACCACGGTTTCGTTGCCGTGGCGCAGGATCCGGTCCTGGCAGTGCCACAGAACCGCCCGGGACAGCACCGCCCGCTCCACATCGGCGCCGAGGCGCACCAACTCCTCGACGCTGTGCGTGTGGTCGACGCGTACGACGTCCTGCTCGATGATCGGGCCCTCGTCCAGGTCCTCGGTCACGTAGTGCGCGGTGGCGCCGACGAGCTTCACGCCACGCTCCTTGGCCCGCCGGTACGGCGTGGCGCCGACGAACGCCGGCAGGAACGAATGGTGGATGTTTATCAGCGGACAGCCGATGGCCTCGAGGAACTCGGGGGTGATGATCTGCATGTAGCGGGCCAGCACCACCAGGTCGACGTTGCCCTTGAGCAGCTCCAGCTGACGCTGTTCGGCCTGCTCCCGGATATCGCGACTGGCCGGGATGTGCACGAACGGCACCCCGAACGCCCGGACCTGCTCGGCGAGGTCGGCGTGATTGGAGATCACCATCACCACGGTCATGTCGAGTTCGCCGCGGCGGTTGCGCCACAGCAGATCGAGCAGGCAGTGGTCGGCGGTCGACGCCATGATCGCCACGCGCTTGGGTCTGGAGGCGTCGGTGAACCGGTAGTCCATGTCGAATTCGTCTGCCACTGCCTGGAATTCGCGCTCCAGATCGGGCTGGGCGGCGGCCAGCCCGGGCAGATGGAAGACGGTGCGCTGCAGGAAGACGCCGTCTTCCGGAGCCGTCGAGTGCTGGTCCAGCGAGATGATGTTGGCGCCCGAGCGGGTCAGGAACGTCGACACCGCGGCGATGACGCCGCGACGGTCCGGGCAGTTCAGCAGCAGCCGGCCGATGTCCTTGTGGCGCGGCAGCTTTGGCGCGCCGGCGGGGAATTGAGTCACTACGCGGCCCGGAGCTCCAGCGCGACATTGTTCTCCATGCCGCCGCGCAGCTTGGAGAAGAAGTTGAACGCCTTGCCGATCAACCCGTAGCGCTTGCCGATGCCGTCGTAGACGGCGCCCAGCTGCGACTTGTCCAAGATGGCCGCCGTGGCCTCGACGGCCTCGCTCTTCGGGTTGCCGCGCATGTCGCACTTGGCGACCGTCACGCGCGGGGTGTTCCGGATGCGCTTCACCTTCCAGGCCTTGGCCTCGGAGATGACCAGCATCCGGTCACCGTCCGGTACCGCCCAGACCGCGGTGGGCTTGGGCCGGCCGTCCTTGGTGAAGGTGGTCAGCAGGATGTAATTCGCGGTGGCGACATCGGCGAAGGTGAGGGCCATGGCGATCAGGTTAGTCCGGCGTGGTGCGCCCAGCGCTCTGAGATGGTCTCGCCGGCTGCGAAACGCGTGGCGGGCCACAGCTGTCACACGCGGCCACGGGTTAGGCCAGTCCCGAATGCAACCACACGGCGATTCCACGGCCGATTTTCCGCCACCCAGTTGCGTTCGATCACTGCGTCAATGTCGATCGCCGCTCTTGTCGGTGGCCAGTCGTAGCGTCCGGTACAAACCGATCAGGAGGCCGGCCGAATGAAAATCCTCGTAGCGACAGCCCTTACTCAAGGTGTTCGCGGAAACGACTACAACTACTGCGTCCCAGGGGAACTCGTGTGGGTTCAGGACCCATGCGACCGTGACCGTCTCGACCCTGAAGGCGGATGCGGATGCGGCCGGGGTTTTGCCGGTCTTGCATCACATCGCGCCACCACCACTGCTCAGGTCGTGGATGCGGACATGACCCGAGAAGAACTGGTCCTCGCAATGCGGACCAGCCTCACGGACGGCGGATGGCCGCCCCACTGGGCTGAAGAGATCGCCGACGAGAACCTCGCCATGGCTGCAGCATTTGCGACCGGGACAGTCATCGAACGTCGACTCGAGGAGTTCTGGCCGCGGACCGCGTGATCACCCGGCCTTCCCCCACACCGAGGAATACGTGACCGCTGACACACAACCCGCGCAAGCGCTACGTCTCGTCGTGCGGCAGGTGCGGCGCGGTCGGGATCGGCGGCTGTGGAATCACCGGGTAGTCACCGGTGTATCCGACACGCTGCGCCGCGATCGCCAGGACCTTGCCCCGCACCGCATACCAGCCACCGATCAGCAACGGGAACAGCAAGATGATGGCGATCAGATTCCAGTAGTTCTCGTAGCACATCAGCGCGGTGACGGCGACGAGGAACAGCAACGTCGCGTAGCTGGTGTACGGCGTACCGGGCAACCGGAAGCTGGGCCGCTGCAGGATGCCCTTGGCTGCCCAGCGGTACAGCTGAATCTGGCAGGCGACGATCATGCCCCACGTGAAGATGATGCCCAGCGCCGACAGGTCGAGGGCGATGTTGAACGCATCCTCGGGTACGAACAGGTTGAGGATGACGCCCAACAGGGTGAGCGCGGCGGTCAGCGCGATCCCGCCGAACGGCACGCCGTTGCGGTTCATCTTCGCGGTGAACCCGGGGCCGCTGCCGTTCATCGCCATCGAGCGCAGCACGCGGCCGGTCGAGTACAAGCCCGCGTTGAGGCTGGACATCGCGGCGGTGAGCACCACCATGTTCATGATGCCACCGGCCGCGGGAACGCCGATCTTCGAAAAGAATGTCACGAAGGGACTTTCGCCCTTGTGGTACGCCGTGTAGGGCAGCAGCAGCGCCAGCACCACCAACGAACCGACATAGAAGATTCCGATACGCGCGACCACGGAGTTGATCGCCCGCGGCATCACCTTGGCGGGCTCTGCGGTCTCCCCGGCGGCGATGCCGACGAGTTCGACTGCGGCGTAAGCGAAGATGACGCCGGAGGTGACGATCACCAACGAGAACAGGCCGGTCGGGAAGAGTCCGCCGTTGTCGGCGATCACACCGAATCCGGTTGTCTGGCCCGCTATTTCGAAGCGGCCGCCGAGGAATACGACACCGACCACCAAGAATGTGACCAGCGCGGCGACCTTGATGATCGAGGCCCAGAATTCCATTTCACCGAACAGCTTCACCGAGATCATGTTGAGGGTCACCACGATCCCCAGCGCGATGAGTGCGATCAACCATTGCGGTATCGCCTTGAACATGCCCCAGTAGTGCATGTACAGCGCAACCGCGGTGACATCGACGATCGCGGTGGCCGCCCAGTTGAAGAAGTAGAGCCATCCGGTGACGAAAGCTGTTTTCTCACCGAAGAATTCGCGCGCGTATGACACGAATGAGCCGGAGGAGGGCCGGTGCAGCACAAGTTCACCGAGGGCCCGCAGGATGAAGAAGACGAAGACGCCACAGAAGGCATACACCAGGAACAGGCCCGGGCCGGCCGAGTGCAGTCGGCTGCCCGCGCCCATGAACAAACCAGTGCCGATGGCACCACCGATGGCGATCATCTGGATCTGACGCGGCTTGAGGGCCTTGTGATATCCCTCTTCTTCGTGCGCCAGCGCCGAATTGTCGTAACTCGTTGATTCAGTGGTCATTCGGTTCCCGTCGGCGTCGGATGGACCCAGTTGCGCGGGGTTACATCGATGTCGTCCGCACGAGAGGTCGGCCCGATACCGCCCTCAGACTCCTGCGCTCAGCCCCACACAAAAACCCTAAGTCGGATGCTCCGCACGCGTCGGCTCAGACGGTAAACACTGTGTGAACCATGAATTTCAGCGACGCGACCGCGCCGGCCACCGTCGGCGGCGGGGCCGCGGCGGCGCAACGTCTCGCATTATCTTCGCGACGATGGCGACAAACTCGGCGCACGAGCCATAGCGCGCAGACGGATCTTTCGCGAGTGCTTTTGCGAACACCGAATTCAACGCGGTGGGCAACCAGGAGCGGCGTGAGGTGAGCGTCGGCACCTCGTCGTGCAGGTGGGCGTACGTGATGGCGAACGTGGTGGGGCGTGGATACGGCGGCAGACCGGTCAACCACTCGAACATGGTGCACGCCAACGCATATACATCCGTTTGCGGCAACAACTGTTGAGCGGTGAGGAGTTCCGGCGCCGCGTAGGCAATCGACCCACGGACCCGGCCATTGCGGGCCAGCGGTTTTGCCTCGTCCAACAACTGCGCGATGCCGAAGTCGGTCAGGAACGCCGAGCGCCGATCGGAGCTCAGTAATATGTTGGCGGGCTTGACATCCCGATGTATCACGTCCATTTGATGCGCATAGTCCAGGGCCGAGCCGATCTGCGTCGATACCCGAACGACCGCATCCACATCCGGCTCCTCGTCCGGTCCGGGAATCAACACCGTCGACTCGGGGCCATCGACGTACTGCATGGACAGCCACAGCCGGGAGGGTTGCGCACCATCTTCGTCTGCCCCACCGCCGCCGGCCCGCAGCTCTCCGTGCTCGTACATCGCCACGATATGCGGGTGCCGCAGCCGGGAGGCGATGCTGAACTCCCGCTCGAGCCGCCAGGCCACCCGGTCATCGGCATCCTGGTTGTGAAATATCTTCAGCGCCACCGGAACCGGCTCGGCGGGCCGGCGAGCCCGATACACGTCAGCGCTGCTGCCGGTGCCGACGCGGCTTTCGATGACGTAACCGGCGACCACCGCACCGATCTCGAACACCGGGCCAGGATAACTGCGAGCGCCGGATTTCTCCGGCCAAGGAGCTCCCAGCTAGCCCTCCAGCTCCCCCTCGGTCTCCAGCAGCACCTGCTTGAGCCCGTCGAGGGTCTCGGACTCCGGCTCGGCCCACATGCCGCGGCCCGCCGCCTCCAGGAGCCGCTCGGCCATGCCGTGCAGCGCCCACGGATTGGACTCGCTCATGAACTTGCGGTTCTCGGGGTCCAGGACGTAGCTCTGCGTCAGCTGCTCGTACATCCAGTCGGCCATGACGCCGGCGGTGGCGTCGTACCCGAAGAGGTAGTCGACGGTGGCCGCCATCTCGAAGGCGCCCTTGTAGCCGTGCCGGCGCATGGCCGTCATCCAGCGCGGGTTGACGACGCGGGCCCGGAACACGCGTGTGGTCTCTTCCGAGAGTGTGCGGGTGCGGACGGCGTCGGGCCGGGTGTTGTCGCCGATGTAGGCGGCGGGGTCCTTGCCGGTCAGCGCGCGGACGGTCGCGACCATGCCGCCGTGGTACTGGAAGTAGTCGTCGGAGTCGGCGATGTCGTGCTCGCGGGTGTCGGTGTTCTTGGCCGCCACCGAGATTCGCCGGTAGGCCCGGTTCATGTCGTCGGTGGCCGGGGCGCCGTCGAGGCCGCGACCGTACGCGAAGCCACCCCACGCGGTGTACACCTGGGCCAGGTCGGCGTCGTCGCGCCAGTTGCGGCTGTCGATGAGCTGCAGCAGTCCGGCGCCGTAGGTGCCCGGCTTCGAACCGAAAATCCTTGTGGTGGCGCGCCTCTGGTCGCCGTGGTCGGCGATGTCGACCTGCGAGTGGGCGCGGACGTAGTTGTCCTCGGCCGGCTCGTCGAGCCCGGCGACCAGCTGGACGGCGTCGTCGAGCATGGTCACCACGTGCGGGAAGGCATCCCGGAAGAAGCCGGAGATGCGGACCGTGACGTCGATGCGCGGGCGGCCCAGTTCGGCCAACGCGATCGGCTCCAGTCCGACCACGCGCCGTGACGCGTCGTCCCAGATGGGCCGAACACCCAGCAGCGCAAGCACTTCGGCGATGTCGTCACCCGCGGTGCGCATGGCCGAGGTGCCCCACACCGAGAGCCCGACGGACTCGGGCCACCGCCCGTAGTCGGCGCGGTACCGCTCCAGCAGCGAATCCGCCATCGCCACACCGGTTTCCCACGCCAGCTTCGACGGGACGGCCTTGGGGTCGACCGAGTAGAAGTTGCGTCCCGTGGGCAGCACGTTGACCAGGCCGCGCAGCGGCGATCCCGACGGCCCGGCCGCGATGAAGCCGCCACCGAGGGCGTGCAGGATCTGGTCGATCTCGCGGCTGGTCGCGCGCAGCCGCGGCACCACCTCGGTGGCGGCGAACCGCAGCACCTTGGCGACCTCGGCGTTGTCGGTGATGCCGTCGACGGTGGCAGCGTCCCAGCCCGACTTCTGCAGAGCCGCAACCAGTTCGCGGGCCTGGCCTTCGGCGGCGTCGACGGCCTCGCGCTCGGCAGATCCGTCTTCAGCGAGCCCCAGGGCTTCACGCAGACCCGGCACGGACTGCTCGCCGCCGAACAACTGGCGGGCCCGCAGGATGGCCAGCACCAGGTCCAGTTCGGCCTCACCATCGGGCGCCTGGCCCAGGATGTGCAGACCGTCGCGGATCTGGACGTCCTTGATCTCGCACAGCCAGCCGTCGACGTGCAGCAGCATGTCGTCGAACACGTCCTCGTCCGGCCGGTCCTCGAGTCCCAGGTCGTGGTCCATCTTGGCGGCGCGCATCAACGTCCAGATCTGCTGACGGATGGCCGGCAGCTTGCCGGGATCGAGCGCCGAGATGGTCGAGTGCTCGTCGAGCAGTTGTTCCAGGCGGGCGATGTCGCCGTACGTCTCGGCGCGGGCCATCGGCGGGATCAGGTGGTCGACCAGGACGGCATGCGCCCGGCGCTTGGCCTGCGTGCCCTCACCCGGATCGTTGACCAGGAAGGGATAGACCAGCGGCAGGTCGCCGAGCGCGGCGTCGGTGCCACATGCGGCGGACATGCCGAGGGTCTTGCCGGGCAGCCATTCCAGGTTGCCGTGCTTGCCCAGGTGGATCATCACGTCGGCGCCGAAGTGCTTGTTGATCCAGTGATAGGCGGCCAGGTAGTGGTGGCTCGGCGGCAGGTCGGGGTCGTGGTAGATCGCGACGGGGTTCTCCCCGAAGCCGCGGGGCGGCTGGACGATGAGCACGATGTTGTCGGAAACCATTGCGGCGATGACGATCTCACCGTCGGGGTCCTGTGAGCGGTCGACGAACAGGTCGCCCGGCGCCTCGCCCCAGTGTTCGGTGACGGCATCGGTGAGTTCGGCGGGCAGCGTGGCGAACCAGGCCCGGTAGTCCTTGGCGGAGACGCGCACCGGGTTGGCTTCGAGCGCTTCGGTGCTGAGCCAGTCGGGGTCCTGGCCGCCCTTTTCGATCATGGCGTGGATCAGGGCGTCACCGTCGCCGGCGTCGACGCCGGGGATGTCGCCGATGCGGTAGCCGGCGTCGCGCATGGCGCGCAGCAGCGCGACGGCGCTGGCCGGGGTGTCGAGGCCGACGGCGTTGCCGATGCGGGCGTGCTTGGTCGGGTACGCCGAGAACACCAGCGCGACGCGCTTGTCGGCCGGGGCGATGTGCTTCAGCCGGGCATGCCGGACGGCCAGCCGCGCCACGCGCTCGCAGCGCTCGGGATCGGCGACATACGAGATCAGGCCTTCGCTGTCGATCTCCTTGAACGAGAACGGCACGGTGATGATGCGGCCGTCGAACTCCGGCACCGCGACCTGCGACGCGACATCGAGCGGCGTCAGGCCGTCGTCGTTCTCGTCCCACTGCGCACGCGAGCTGGTGAGGCACAGACCCTGCAGGATCGGGATGTCGAGCGCCGCCAGGTGCGCGACGTTCCAGTTGTCGTCATCGCCGCCGGCGCTCGCGAGGGCCGGCGTCGCGCCGCCGGCCGCCAGCACCGTCGTGATGAGCGCATCGGCGGTGCCCAGCAGCTCGATGAGCTCGGGTTCGGCGGTGCGCAGCGAGGCGCAGAAGATCGGCAGCGGGCGGCCGCCGGCCTGCTCGATGGCGCCGCACAGCGCGTCGATGTAGGCGGTGTTGCCGGCGAGCTGCTGGGCGCGGTAGTAGAGCACCGCGACGGTCGGTCCCGCCGCATCCGTCTGACGGTCCAGCAGCCCCCAGCTCGGTGTGGATTCGGGCTCGCCGAAGCCGAATCCGGTCATCAGCACCGTGTCAGACAGGAACGAATGCAGATTCACCAGGTTGCTGACGCCGCCGTGCGCCAAATAGATGTGCGCCTGCAGCGCGACACCGGCCGGGACAGTCGAGTGGCTCATCAGGTCGGCGTCGGGCGTCTGCTCCCCCGACAGCACCACGGTCGGGATGCCGGTGGCGACGACGGCATCGATGTCGTCCTGCCAGGTCCGATAGCCGCCCAGCACCCGGACGATCGCCAGATCCGAACCCGCGAGGAGGTCCGCCAGTTCCCCGTCGATCAACCGGGACGGGTTGGCCCACCGGTACTCGGCGCCGCTGGCGCGAGCGGTGATCAGATCGGTGTCGGACGTCGAGAGCAGCAGTACGGTCGGCACCGACTATTCGTACCCCACCGGCGATGCCGGCTGCTCCGCGGTGTCGGACGGCGCCTCGACCAGCTGGTTTCGGCCCCCGGCTTTGGCGTCGTAGACGGCCCGGTCCGCGCGGGCCAGCAGTTCGCGGGCGAAACTGCCCGCCGCGGCCCAATCTGACCGGGACATCCCGGCGAATCCGGCCGAGGCGGTCAGCGTCGTGGACGTACCCGCTACCGGGCCCAGCCCGGCCATGCCGCTGCGCAGTTCTTCGGCTCGCCGCCTGCCGGCGCCGTCGCTGTTGTCGGGACCGCGCCACAGCGCCGCGAATTCCTCGCCACCGACGCGAGCCACGACGACGTCCTCACCCGCGGTCGCGAGCCGCAGGTACGTGCCGATCGCCCGCAACGCATCGTCGCCCGCCGGGTGGCCGTACCGGTCGTTGAAGCCCTTGAAGTCGTCGACGTCGAGCACCATCACCGCCGCGTACCGGGTCTCCACGGCCGCGTCGAGTTCGTCGAGCGCCTCGTCGAAGGACCGTCGGTTCGCCAATCCGGTCAGCGGGTCGGTTCTGGTGAGCTCGTCGAGCTTGCGCTCGTCGAGCCACGCCAGCCGCACCGATCTCTCGAGCTTGTAGGAGAACCGCATGGTCACGGCGACCATGAAGATCGCGGTGCCCACGGTGAGCAATCTGTTGCTGGTCCACGGGAACACCCACAGCTCCAGCGCCGACACCCACAGCAAGATCGCCAGGACCGAAGGGGCCAGCAGCCGGAACCGGATCTTCACGACGCACAGGCTCAGCAGCACCGCCGTGGGCATGAGATACGGGACGACGTCGTAGCCCTGCGGCAGCTGCACCACCCGCTCGTACATCTGGGCACTGGTGATGACGCCGACGGCCGCGATGTACGTGGGAGCGGAGAACCGGTAGAGCCGCGGCACCAACGCGGTCAGGGCGGCCAGCGTCGCCATCGGCATGATCCCGTAGACCAGCGTGTACACGCCGAGTGCCTGCGATTCGGGCGGCATCTTGAGCACGGTCTTGTACGACGACAGCATCGCGAGGCAGACGGCGTCCAGGCCGAGCATGATCGCGGCTCGCGAGATGCGCCCCTGCCGGTCGTACACCTTCCGGAACTCTGCTTCCTGATCCCGCGTCGGCGCGGGCTGCGGTTCGCCGGCAATGGCCGTCGAGTGACGGGGGCCGCGGTTCCTGTCGCGGCTCGCCATGGCGGGCAGCTGCGGGTCCGCGACGGCGAGCCGGTCGCGGCCGTCGCGCTTGGCCCGGTACAGGGCGGAGTCCGCGCGGCGGAGCAGTTCGACGGCGTTGATGGTGGCCGCGCCGGGTTCCGGGTCGTGCGCCAGGCCGGCCGACGCGGTGACGACGCGCCCGTCGGCGTCGTGAGCGATCGCGAGTGCGGCGATTCCGGACCGGATCTCCTCGGCGCGGGTGGCCGTCGTGGCCGGGTCGGCCGCACACCACACCGCGACGAACTCCTCACCACCGAGGCGGGCGCAGAACTCGTCCACACCGGTCAAGGAGTCGCCCAGATAGGCGCCGACGCGGCGCAGGCAGTCATCGCCGGCCAGGTGACCGTTGCGGTCGTTGAAGCCCTTGAAGTCGTCGACGTCGAGCACCAGCACGGCCAGGCCCTGGCCGGTGCGCCGTGCGGCCCGCGCCACCTCCGTGAGCTGTTCGTCGAAGTAGCGCCGGTTCGGCACTCCGGTCAGCGCGTCGGTGCGGGTGAGGCGGGCCAGCGTGCGGGCCCGCAGCCAGCCGGTTCGGGTCGACCGTTCGAGTTCGTAGGCAGCGCTGAGCGCCACGGTCACCATCCCGATCAAGGCGACGATGTCGAAGAGTTCGTTGCTCGTGGGCTCGAACGCCGAGAGCTCGGTCGCGACGATGCCGGCGAGCCCGGCGAGAATCGCCGGGGCCAGCAGCACGAAGCGGATCTGCACGACGATGAGGCTCATCAGGATCGCCACGGGCATGGCCAGCGGTACGACGTCCAGCCCGTGCCGGATGCACGCGATGCGCAGCACCATGAAGCAGGCGACGTCGATGTACACCGATGCGATGTAGAGCAACGAGGACCACCGCTGCAGTGGGCTGTGGTCTCCGCTGAGCCAGCGCAACACCATGGGCACGACGACGGCCACCAACAGGGAACGGCCCAGTGGCATCACTTCGGGCGGCACCCGCAGCAGGGTGTGGTGAAAAGCGATACCCGCGGTGATGACGATCAGCAGGACGGCCCACATCTCGTGGCGGGCCTTGCGACCCGATTGACCGAAGGTCAGTTGGAACTCGGACTCAAGGGGTTCGCTGAATCGAACCCCGTTGACCATCGCCGACCACATGGACTGCGCCTCCCCTGTCGCGACGGGCCACTTGGCCAGCAGCCTAACGTCGCGGCCTGCGCTGATCAGACCGAACCGGGGTGCGGAAAAAGCAACGGCGGGCGGGTTGCTGTGCAACCCGCCCGCCGGCGGTCTCATCTACCTCGCTGTGGTCAGCGCTGGTTGGTCTCCCACCGCTGGTACCACGTCTTGCCCTGGTAGGGCAGGCCCGCGGCCACGATGAGAGCGAAGACGCCACCAACGTACAGAGCGAAATCGGACATTGCGTCCCTCCTTAGGTCATCCGGATGCGATGTAGCAAGCGGAAGTTCGCGTTCAACGGTACGGGCCGATGCCCTGATTACAAGGGACTTGTAAGGCACGGAACAGCCCGGAAACGGCAGTGGCCCACTTCACAATTTGCGGGCACAACGTAACGTGGACAAGGTGATTCGCAGCCGTGACGACGACGCCTGCCCGGGCGCCCTGCAGGTGCACCAGGCGGCCGACGGTGACCTGGCCCGCATCCGCCTGGCCGGCGGCATGATCACTGCTGCGCAGCTGGAGGCGCTGGCCCTCGCGGCGCCCGAATTCGGTTCGCCGGCAATGGAACTCACCTCGCGCGGCAACATCCAGGTGCGCGGAATCCACGATGCCGCGGGGCTGGCCGCGGCGGTCCAGGCGGCGGGCCTGCTGCCCTCGGCCACCCACGAGCGCGTCCGCAATATCGTGGCGTCTCCGCTGTCGGGCCGCAGCGGCGGGCTGGGCGACGTCCGCGCCGTCGTGCGCGACCTGGATTCCGGCCTGCAAAACCGCCCTGACCTGGCCGAACTGCCCGGGAGGTTCTGGTTCGGCGTCGACGACGGCCGCGGTGACATCTCGGGTCTGGCGCCCGACGTGAGCACCCATCTGGTCTCTGCCGAGACGGCCGCCGTGCTGGTGGCGGGCCGCGACACCGGGGTGCGGATCGCCGCCACGCAGGCCTCGGAGACCCTGTTGAACCTGGCCCACAGCTTCCAGAACATTCGCGGGAATCGTTGGCGAACAAGCGAATTGGAGCACGCTGACGTCCTCCTGGACGCGGCCGGGCTGAACCCGACCGAGCCGGCGGGCGCGACCTGGGCGCCCGTCGACGTTCCGCCGGTCGGCTGGATCACCCAGGACGACGGCCGGATCACGTTGGGCGCTGCCGTCCCGTTGGGTGTGCTGCGGGCCCGCACCGCCGAGTTTGTGGCAGCCATCACCGCTCCCGTGGTGGTCACACCATGGCGCTCGTTACTCATCTGTGACCTCGAAGAGGGCATCGCCGACACCTCCCTGCGGGTGCTGGCCCCCATGGGGCTGATCTTCGACGAGCACTCGCCCTGGCTGTCGATCAGCTCCTGCACCGGCAGCCCGGGGTGCGCCAAGTCACTGACCGACGTGCGCAGTGACGCGGCCGCCGCGGCGGAGTCGGGCGAGCCCGGCGGCCGCCGGCATTTCGTCGGCTGCGAGCGCGCGTGCGGCAGCCCGTCCGTCGGCGAGGTGCTGGTGGCGACCAACTCGGGGTACGAACCGCGCCACCCGTAGGGTTATCGCGTGCTCGACTACGTCCGCGACGCTGCGGAGATCTACCGACAGTCGTTCGCGACCATCCGCGCCGAGGCGGATCTGGCGCGATTTCCCGACGACGTCTCGCGCGTCGTCGTCCGTCTGATCCACACCTGCGGCCAGGTCGACGTCACCGAGCACGTCGCCTACACCGACGACGTGGTGACCCGCACGCATGCGGCGCTGGCCGCCGGGGCGCCGATCCTGTGCGATTCGTCGATGGTGGCTGCGGGCATCACGCGCTCACGCCTGCCCGCGAACAACGACGTGGTGTCGCTGGTCGCCGACCCGGGCGCGCCCGCGATGGCCGCGAAGCTCGGCAGCACCCGGTCCGCGGCGGCCGTCGATCTGTGGGCCGACCGGCTCGGGGGCGCCGTGCTGGCCATCGGCAACGCGCCGACGGCCTTGTTCCGGTTGCTCGAGCTGCTGGACGAGGGCGCGCCAGTGCCCGCCGCGGTGCTGGGCGGCCCCGTGGGCTTCGTCGGCTCGGCGCAGTCGAAGGACGAACTGATCGCGCGACCGCGCGGCATGGACTATCTGGTGGTGACGGGGCGGCGTGGCGGTAGTGCCATGGCGGCCGCCGCGGTGAACGCGATTGCGAGTGAACGCGAGTGAGGCTCGCCGAACGAGCAGAAGGTGGACGATGACAACGGGAACTCTCTTCGGCGTCGGCCTCGGTCCGGGCGACCCGGAATTGGTGACGGTCAAGGCCGCGCGCGTGATCGGCGAGGCCGACGTGGTGGCGTACCACAGTGCGCGCCACGGCCACAGCATCGCGCGCCGCATCGCCGAGCCGTATCTGCGCGCCGGCCAGATCGAGGAGCACCTCGTCTACCCGGTGACGACCGAGACCACGTCGCATCCGGGCGGGTACGACGGCGCCATCGAGGACTTCTACGCCGAGGCCGCCGAGCGGATCGCCACCCACCTGGCCGCGGGCCGCAACGTGGCGCTGCTGGCCGAGGGCGACCCGCTGTTCTACAGCTCCTACATGCACATGCACACGCGGCTCACCGAGCGGTTCCACGCCGTCATCGTGCCGGGCGTGACGTCCGTCAGCGCCGCGTCGGCGGCCATCTCGACGCCGCTGGTGCAGGGCGAGCAGGTGCTCACCATCCTGCCCGGCACGCTGCCGGCCGGCGAGCTGCAACGCCGCCTCGCCGACACCGACGCCGCCGTCGTGATGAAGTTGGGCCGCTCGTACCCGGCTGTGCGGCAGGCGCTTTCGTCGGCCGGACGGCTGGACGAGGCGTTCTACGTCGAGCGCGCGAGCACCGAGGCGCAGCGGGTGCTGCCGGCCGCCGACGTCGACGAGACGACGGTGCCGTACTTCTCCATCGCGATCCTTCCGGGCGGACAACGTGCGGTCCGCACCGGCGGCAGTGTTGTCGTGGTCGGCCTGGGCCCGGGCGATCCGGATTGGACGACGACCCAGACCCGCCGCGAACTGGCGGCCGCGACCGACCTGATCGGCTACGGGCCGTACCTGGACCGCGTCCCGGATCGTCCCGGCCAGCAGCGGCACCCGAGCGACAACACCGACGAACGTGCCCGCGCCGAACTGGCCTGCAGGCTGGCCCAGCAGGGCCGGACCGTCGCCGTGGTGTCCTCCGGTGACCCCGGCGTGTTCGCGATGGCGACCGCGGTGCTCGAGGAGGCCCAGCAGTGGCCTGGCGTCCAGGTCCGGGTGGTCCCGGCGATGACCGCCGCGCAGGCCGTGGCCAGCCGCGTCGGTGCCCCGCTCGGCCATGACTACGTGGTGATCTCGCTGTCCGACCGGCTCAAGCCCTGGGACATCATCGCCCAGCGCGTCACCGCGGCCGCCCGCGCCGACTTCGTGCTCGCGATCTACAACCCGGCCTCGAAGACCCGCACCTGGCAGGTGGCCGCGATGCAGGATCTGCTGCTGGAGTACCGCGACCCGAACACCCCGGTGATCATCGGTCGCGACGTGGCCGGGCCGAACGAAACCGTGCGCGTGGTGCGCCTGGCCGACCTCAAGCCGGCCGAGATCGACATGCGCTGCCTGCTGATCGTCGGCTCGTCGCAGACGGTGTGGCACAGCACTCCCGAGGGCGACCGGGTGTTCACCCCGCGGTATTACCCCCACTGATTCGATTGGGCCACTAGGGTTTCCGGACATGAGCGAAAGCCCTCGAGTCACGCGCCTGGTCATGTACAAGCACGGCATGGCGCTGGTCGAACGCAGTGGCCCGGTCGACGGTGATTTCGCCCTGACGTTCCGCCACGCCCAGATGAAGGACGTGCTCAAGTCGCTGTCGGTGGTGGGTACCGGTACCGACCTGGCGGTCGGCGCGGTCTCGTTCGACACCCCCACCGACCCGCACAGCCAACTGGGTGGCCGCGGGGTGCAGATCGAGTCCGGCAATGCGCTGCGCGGACTGTTCGACGGCCTGCGCGGCCGCACCGTCGAAGTCGACTGCGGCGCCACGCGCCATCGGGGCGAGGTGATCGGCGTCGACGAATCGGCGAAGTACCGCCAGGTGCTGGTCCTGCGCACCGACGCGGGGTCGGTCAGCCTGATCGAACTGGCCGACGTCGCTGCCGTCACGCTGGCGGAGGAACCATCGCGCGACAACCTCGAATACCTGCTGGACCGGTCCCGCGCGCTGACCGCGGGCCAGAATTGCCAACTGGGCGTACAGGTTCGGGGCAGCGGGACCGTCCAGGTGTCCTACGTGGTGCCGGCACCGCTGTGGCGGCTGTCGTACCGTCTGGTGCGCGCTGGTGACGGCCTGGTGTTGACCGCGATGGGCATCGTGCACAACCCCGTCGACGAGGACCTCACCGACATCGCGTTGACGCTGACCACCGGCGAACCGGTCTCCTTCGACATCGACCTGTACGAGAGCAAGCACGCGTACCGGGAGGTCGTCGAGGAAAGCCGCCGCGGTGCGGTGCCCGTGGCCGCCGCCGCGAAAACCCGGTCGCCGGCTGAGGTCTCGGCGGCGATGGCGATGCCCGCACCTGCCGGCGCCGGGTTTTTCGATGCGTATGCCGATGCCGTCGACGATGTCGAAACCGCCGACCGCGGTGAGTATTTCGAGTACCGGCTGAGTACCCCGGTGTCACTCAAGCGCGGCGGCGCATCGATGATTCCCCTGGCGGTACAGGCCGTGGACGGCGTCCGGCGCGAACTGGTCTGGACCGGCCATGACCGCTCCCCCGAGATCGTCCTCGTCTTCACCAACACCGCGGGCATCGTGCTCGAGGAAGGCCCCGCCGTCATCTACGAGCAGGACGCCTACGCCGGCGAAGCGATGGTGCCCTTCACCGCCCGCGACGCGAAGGTGCGGCTGCCGTTCGCGAAAGACCTTGCGGTGCGGTGCCGGCACACCTCGGCCGTCAGCGACGTCACCGCCCGCGTGCGCCTGGCCCGCGCCGCGCTGGTCCACGAGCAGCGGCGCGAGCGACTCCATACCCTGCGGGTCGAGAACGACCATGCCGAACCGGTCGAGGTGATCTTCGAGATCGTCCGTTTTCAGGGACGCCGCGTGGAAGCGCGGGACAACGTCACCGCGATCGCCGACGACGGGACCAACCACCGGATCACGGTCACCGCGGCCGGCCACGGCGCCGTCGAAGCCACGGTGCTGGAAAGCTGGCCGCTGTCCAGCGAGATCGACTACGAGCACCTCGCGCCTGGTCAGCTCGAAGAATGGCTGGCCGACCGGTCCCTCGACGCCGCCACCATCACCGCGCTCGGCGATGTCCTGGACAAGTGGGCGACCGCCGAGCGGCTGGAGTCGGGCGCCGAGCAGGTCGAGGCCGCGCGCTCGGGTGACTACGAAGCGCAGAGCCGAATCTCCGAGCAGCTCAACGTCCTCGGCACCGACGGCCCCGAAGGCGAGCTACGGCACCGGCTCATCGTGGACCTCGAGGCGCTGCGGGACCGCAGCACCGCGCAGGGCGAGAAGGTCCGTCAGCTCCGCGACGACGCGGAAGCGCACCGGCGGGCCGCCTGGGACGAACTCCAGCGGCTCATCGACGCGCCCTGACCCACGCTTCGGCTTCGTCGACGGTGGCGGCAGTCGCCACGCCGCCGGGCAGCACCGGCCGGTCCACCATGATCACCGGAACATTCAGCGCCGCAGCGGCATCCAGCTTCGCGCGCGTCATGCCGCCACCGCTGTTCTTCGTGACCAGGGCATCGATGCGGTGGTCACGCAGCAGCGCCAGCTCGTTGTCGTAGTCGTACGGGCCGCGGGACAACAGGATGCGGTGGTGCGGCGGCAGTGTATCGGTGTCCGGGGGCGTGACGGCACGGATCAGGAACCAGGCGTCCGACGCGCGGAAGGCCGTCGTGCCCGAACGTCCCGTGGTGAGGAAGACCCGTTGGTAGCCGCGGTCTTCGACGGTCTGCGCGGCCCGCCGGTCGTCGGCGACAACGATGGCGTCACCGTGCGGCCACGCCGGCCGCGCCAGGACCAGGTGCGGCAGTTGCAGGCCGGCGCAGGCCCGGGCGGCATTGGCGGTGATGGTGGCGGCGAACGGGTGCGTGGCGTCGACGACGGCGGTGATCTCGTTGTCCTGCAGGTAGGTTCGCAGGCCATCGACGCCGCCGAAGCCGCCGATCCGCACCGGACCCACGGGTAGCGCCGGGTCGGGGACGCGACCGGCCAGGGAACTGATCAGCTCGATGCCGGGGTGCAGCCGCTTGGCCAATGCCCGCGCCTCCGACGTCCCGCCCAGGAGCAGAAGCTTCACCGGCCACCTTCCCAGTGCCCGCGACACGGACGTTCCGCCCGCGACACGCCGTCGGCGGCGTGCCGAACGTCTACCTCGCGGGTTGTTGCCAGTGGCGGCTCCGCCATCAATGTGTCGCCCCGCGGCGCCGGCCGCTCGAATACAGGTAACTGTCGGTGAAGCCCTGGGCACCCAGCGCGTCGCCGACGAAGATCACCGCGGTCTTGGTGATGCCCGCCGCTTTGGTCCGCTCGGCCAGCTCGGAAAGGGTGCAGGTGATGACCTGCTCGCTCGGCCAACTGACAAAAGCCACCACCGCGCAGGGGGTTTCGGGGCAGTACCCACCCTCGAGCAGCTGGGGGACGATGTTGTCGATCTGCGCCGCCGCCAGGTGCAGCACCAACGTGGCGCCGGGCTTGGACAGCGACACCAAATCCTCGCCGTGCGGCATCGCGGTCGACAGCGTCGCGACCCGGGACAGGGTGACGGTCTGGGCCACGCCGGGCACCGTCAGCTCTCGCCCGAGTGCCGCGGCGGCAGCGGCGAAAGCCGGTACGCCGGGCACGATTTCGTAGTCGATACCGAGCTCGTCCAGCCGGCGGCATTGTTCGGCCACCGCGCTGTAGATCGACGGATCCCCCGAGTGCAGGCGCGCCACGTCGAGTCCGGCTTCGTGTGCGGCGACCAGCTCGCCGATGATCTGCTCCAGGTTGAGCGGACCGGTGTCGACGATCCGTGCGTCGGGCGGGCATTCCGCCAGCAGGTCGTCGGGCATGATCGAGCCGGCGTACAGACAGACCCGACACGACCGCAGCAGCCGCTGCCCGCGCACGGTGATGAGATCGGCGGCGCCGGGTCCCGCGCCGATGAAGTACACCGTCATTTCTTGACCACCGTCCACTGGGTTATCGGCAATGCCGGGCGCCAACCGGTGAAGCCACCGAGCGGTTCGCCGTGATAGTGCTGGAAGCGGCGCAGTTCGCCGCCCAGTTTCGAATAGAGCTGCACCACAAAGGCTTCCGACTCTGCCGTCACCGCGTTGGCGACCATCCGGCCGCCGGATTCGAGCGCGTCGAAGCAGGCGTCGAACAGCCCCGGTTGGGTCAGGCCACCACCGATGAAGATGGTGTCCGGGCCGGCCACATCCTGGAATCCTTCCGGCGCCGCGCCGCGCACGTCCACGGTGACGCCGAACTTGGTGACGTTGTTGGCGATCCGCTCGCGGCGCACCTCGTCGCGCTCGAACGCGACGGCCCGGCCGCCCGATGCGCGACACCATTCGATCGCGATGCTGCCCGACCCCGAGCCGATGTCCCACAGCACGCGGCCGGGGCGCGGCTGCAACGCGGTCAGCGCCAGCGCCCGAATGGTCTGTTTGGTGATCTGCCCGTCGTGGTCGAAGGCCGTGTCCGCCACGACCGTCCCGATGCGCAGGTCGGGTGCGTACCGCACGGCAATGACATTGAGTGCGTCGACGTGCGGGTCACTGGCGTCCCACTCCGCGGCCGTCATCGTGGTGACACGTTCGGCCGGGCCGCCGAGCTGTTCCAAAACCGTGAACTCCGATTGGCCACGACGGGTTTCGGTGAGCAGCCGGGCCAACGCTCGCGGCGTGTCGGCTCCTTTGGACAACACCACCGCGCGACCACCGGGGCGGATGGCGGTGTGCGGTGCGGCGTTGACGAGGCTGATCACCTCGGTGTCTTGCACACTCCAGCCCAGTCGCGCGCACGCCAGCGTCACCGAGGACACGTGCGGCAGCACCGTCACACGGTCCCGGCCGAACAGCCGGATGAGGGTTGCGCCGATGCCGTGCAGCATCGGGTCGCCGGACGCCACGACGTGCACGTCCCCCAGCCCGTCGAACAACGTGGGCAGGGCCGCCAGCATCGGCGACGGCCAGGCCCGCCGCTCGGCGGTGACGTCGGCGTCCAGCAGGTCCAGCTGTCGCGGACCGCCGAAAATCACTGTCGCGCTGTGTAGTTCGCCCCGGGCGGCCTGGCCCAGTCCGGCCATCCCGTCGGCGCCGATGCCGACGACGGTGATCTTGCCTTCGTTCCCGGTCATCGGTGCCCTCTGCTCTTCGCGCAAGCGCTCATCGCGGCATCTTCCGCCAGATGGCGTTCGGCACAAAACGAGTCGCGAAGATCAGCGGGCGGATACCCCACGGCACCCAGACCGCGGCCTTGCCCTTGCGCAGCGCCGTCGCGACAGCTTCGGCGACCTGCGCGGGCGTGCTCGACATCGGTGCCGGGTCCATGCCCTCGGTCATCCGGCCGATCACGAAGCCGGGTCGCACGATGAGCAACTGGATGCCGGTGCCGTGCAGCGCGTCGGCCAGCCCGCACGCGAAGCCGTCCAGGCCCGCCTTGGCCGAACCGTAGACGTAGTTGGCCCGGCGGACCCGCGCGCCGGCGATCGACGAGAACACCACCAGCCGTCCCCGGCCGGCGGCGCGCATGCGCTGCGTCAGCAGCGTCAGCAGGTTCACGTGGGCCACGTAGTCGGTGTGGACGACGGCCACCGCGTGCGCGGCATCGTCCTCGGCCCGGGCCTGGTCACCGAGGACGCCGAAGGCCAGGACCGCGGTACCGATGGGCCCGTGCCCGGCTTCGATCGCGCTGACCAGCGCGGCATGCGAGGCCAGGTCGTCGGCGTCGAACTCGCAGGTGTGGACCTCCGCAGCGCCGGCCGTGCGCACCGCCTGCACCTCGTCCACCAGTTGATCGGCCCGGCGCGCGGCCAGCACCACCGTGTTGCCCGGCGCCAGCCGGATGGCCAGTTCCAGGCCGATCTCACTGCGGCCGCCGAAGACGACGACCACCTCGCCGCCGGTATCCGCCGTGTCGTTCACGGCTGCGATTATCACCTGCGCTACTTTTGGTGATGATGGCGAAGGCAACGACACGGCTCACCAGTGACGCGCTGGCATTCCTCACCGAGCGTCATCTGGCGATGCTGACCACCCTGCGGTCGGACAATTCCCCGCACGTGGTGGCGGTCGGTTTCACCTTCGACCCGAAGACCCACATCGCGCGCGTCATCACCACCGGCGGGTCCCAGAAGGCCCTCAACGCCGCCCAGCGCGGTGTCGCCGTGCTGAGCCAGGTCGACGGTGCCCGGTGGCTGTCCCTCGAAGGCAAGTCGACCGTCAGCAACGACGCCGACGACGTCCGCGACGCCGAACTGCGCTACGCCCAGCGCTACCGCACCCCGCGGGTGAACCCGCGGCGCGTGGTGATCGAGGTCCGCATCGAACGCGTCCTCGGCTCCAGCGAGCTGCTGGACCGCGGCGAGGCGTAGTCCGCTTTTCAGTCTCGGCTCCGGAGACCTGCCGATTGTGGTGACGGTCCGACGCCCAGCGCAATCGCTCTGATTTCAACGGTTCCGGGTGACACGTGTGCAGGTGCCGCAGCGGATGCGGCACCGCCGGCGCGACGTGGTGTCGTGCCGTTGAGCGTCAGTGACGCTGTATCACCTTGCGGGACTGTCACTTTCGCCACCCTCGTCTCCGCTCTCCGCCGGGTAGAGCGTCGGATGCCAGTAGTGGTTGGTTCTTGGCTGGCCCACATCTAAGAGTGGTGGTGGGGTCCAGTGGATGCGGCCGTCGGGGCCCATGGTGGTGGTCCAGCCGCCGGTGTCGGCCAGGCGATTGTGGGGCCCGCAGGCCAGGGTGAGGTTGGTGATGTCGGTGGGTCCGTCATCGCGCCAGTTGGTGTTGACGTGATGGGCCTGAGAGCGCGATGCGGGGGCGGTGCAGTTGGGTTTGGTGCAGCCCAGGTCGCGGGCGAACAAAGCGAAACGTTGGGCGACAGTGGCGGTACGACGTGCTCGGCCCATGTACAGCGGTTGTTCGGTGTGGTCGTCAAAGACGACGAGGTAGTGGTCGGCTCCGGCGGCGGCCATCTGAACCAGGTCTTTGACCGGGAGTTTCGTGCCGGTGTGCGTGAGCGCCATGCCGGTGCGCTTCTCGAGGTCGGTGACGGTACAGGTGCCGATCACCGCGACAGGAAATCCGTTGTGTTCGCCGAGCATGCCGGTCTTCAGGATCATGCGGCCGACCATCTTGTACGCGTCATGGCGGCGCTGGGCGGCGGTACGGGTGTCGTTGTCGATCTGTTCCTGGGTCGGTGTACCCGAGATGCAGGGCACGGCGTCGGCGGGGTTGCACATGCCGGGGGCGGCCCATTTGTCGTAGATCGCATCCCAGTAAGCACGGGTCTCGGCGTCGATGGTGCCGCTGACCTCGGAGGTGCCATCGGAGCGCTGCTTGCCATGGTTGATGGCGCGTTTCGGGTCGGGTTCAGAGTCGTCAGGCTCGGGCCCGTCCTGATCCAGCCGATACAACAGATCAGCAGCGACTTTGCGGAGGTCCTCGGGGGTTTTGATTCGGGCATCGGCCACCAGATCCGCCTCACACTGGGCGAGAGTGACCGGGTCGGCCGCCCACAACGGCAACTTCCCGAAAAACCAGGTGATCACCTGCACATGCTCACCGTTGATCGCACCCTCACCGAGCGCGGCGGCGACCAGCTCCCACACCGGACCCAACGGCTCCCCGGTGATCGCTGACCGCGGGCCCAGATTATCCGTATCGCGGACCCGGCGGCGGGCCTCCTCCCGACTGATCCGCAACCGCACATGCAACACCTCAGGCCAATCCTTGGCCCCGATCCCCTTGGCCGCGGCCTGGGTCTGTGCCGCCGCCAGAATCTGGTGATCGACCGCCTCGGCCGCGCACTTAAGGGTTTCGCGGCGCGACTGCACCTCCAACAGCGTCCGCACGTCCAGGCCGGTGTAGTCGAGATTGTTGACCGCCACGACCGCGTCCTCGAGCGCCGCGTAGGCGGTCAGGACAGCGGCACGACCGGAAGGCATATTCGAACAATAGTTCGACTCGCCGACAATTCGGTGTGACGAAAGAGACCCTAGTTGCCCAGCGTGACCAGCGCAAACAAAGTGACCAAAGTTTTTTGGCGCACGACGACTCAGGACAAGAGCAACCTGATTGTTCGGCCAGCACTCGGTCGGCGAGATGTCCGCAGACGCGACACCGAGACTGCAGCCATCAGCAAAACCGACCACCAGACGGCCACGGTCCACAACTGCGACAACTATTCGTCATAAGATGCTCAGCGTCCCCAGACCGGCAGGAGCATCGATGGCACGCGGCACTCCGCTGGAAGACAGCGCACGCGCAGGCTCACCGCCCACCGACCGCGTCGTCAGCATCATCGAACTCCTGGCGCAGCAGTCCGAACCGAGTTCGGTGGCCTCCATCGCGTCCCGACTCGACCTCAACCGAGCGACCGTCACCTCGATCCTGCTGGCGCTGGAGCGCGCGGGTTGGGTTGTGCGCCTTGCCGATCGGAGTTACACGCTCGGACCGGGCATGCTCGGTGTCGCCGAGGCCGTGCGCAATGCCCTGCCCCTGCCGGACAACCACACCGAGGTCCTGCAGGACCTGGCACATGCCACCAAGTGTGGCGTGTCGCTGGCCATGGTCGGCACCGCCGAGATGACGTTCGTCAGCGTGGTGCGCGGCGTCGGCCACATCCCGGGCGGTGTGAGTGTCGGCGTCCGCCTACCGTTGACGCCGCCGGCCGGTGCGACGGTGATCGCGCGCCGCGACGCGGCGAGCCAACAACAGTGGCTGGCCGGGGCAGCACAGGAGCAGCGCGCCGAGTTCGGCAACCTGCTCGACCAACTCCGCAGGGACGGCGTCGCGATATTCAATTTCGGCGATTCCAGCCCCGAGGTGCTGGGCGTACTGGGCGATGTCGCCGAACTGCTCTCCGAGCACCCCCGGCGCAGTGCGCTCCGGCAGCGCGTTTTCGAGACACTGGTCAGCCTCGGCGGTAAGCCTTACAGCACAGCGCAGCTCGAGTCCCCCGAGCCATTGGCCGTGAGCTATCTGAGCACCGCCGTGGACAACGCGGCCGGCCATCCCGCCTACGAGATACAGCTCGGGCCGCTGGATCCGTCGGTGAGCGCCGCCGATCGCGCGCGGTACATCCACGAATTGCGCTCGGCCGCAGCAAAGCTCAGCCAGCACTAGTCATCACCACTGCGCCACCCGCCGGTCAACCGGCGGGCACTTTCGCGACCCACTCACCGGAAATCAATGCTTGCGCGGCTGTCGCCGGGATGCTTACCATCTGCCCGTCGCCAATTATTTGGCACTCAACTGACAACTATTCGTCACTATATCGGGAGCATGTATGGACACAGCGACGACGCTGCATCGCATTGGTAGCTCGGCCGGATCGGGTCACGCCCGGTTCATCGGCCGCGTAGGCGCACTGGCCGTTGCCCTCGGCATCGGCATCGCCGTCGCGAACAGTCCTGCCATCTGCCTCGCCGACACCGGCACCAGCACCGGCACCTCCGCGTCGTCGACCGACAAACCGTCGCCGGCCACCAAGCCGAAGGCGGAGAAGCCCACCAAGAAGGCGAAAAAGCCCAAGCGCCAGAAGGATTCGGCGGCCAAGAGCGATCGGGACGCAGCCTCCGCCACGACACCGGACCAGCCCGGGGACACCGAGACCCCGAAGCCCGGCGACAGCGACACCGCCGAACAGAAGCCGGCCACGACGAAGCCCGGGTCCGGCAACCCGGCCGAAACCGCGAAGCCGACGATCAAGAAATCCCGGCAGAACCAACTTCGCAACGCGATACCCAAACCTGCCGTGTCGGTCCCCCAGCCGACCGCCGCGACGAGCCAGACCAAACCCAAGACGAACCCGGCACCCACCTCGACCGCGGCGGTCACCGCCGCGAAACCAGCTGCCGCGCAGGCACCTTCAGTGGATTCCGCCGCCAACACCGTCTCGACGGCCCTGTCCGCCGCCGCGACCGAGATCAACACCCTCACGGCGACAACGCATCCCGTCTCCACGGCGGCCACCGGCGGCAACTTCGTCACGCACGTGGTGTCGAGCCTGCTGGGCGCAATCGGGTTGGTCCCGCACGCCGGAACCAGCCCCGCCGCTCCGCCGCAGGCGCCGGTGTTGTGGACCCTGTTCAGCTGGATTCGCCGCGAGATCGGCAACACCTTCTTCAACTCCTCGCCGCTCATCAACTACAAGCAGACCGAGACCAGCCAGACTTTCGGTGGTGTCATCAAGGGTGACTTGAAAGCCACCGACGCCAACGGCGACAAGCTCACCTACACCGTCGACAAGGGCCCGACGAAGGGCAGCGTGACGGTCCGTCCGGACGGCACCTTCACGTACACCCCAAGCGACGCACTGGCATTCAGCGGCGGCACCGACTCGTTCACGGTCACCGTCGACGACCGGCCCGGCAATCCGTTCCACATCAACCTGCTGAAGCTGTTCCAGCCGAACGCCGGCGCCACCACCACCGAGACCGTCACCGTCACGGTGAAGCCGACCAGTCCGCTCGGCACCGCCGACCAGATCGCGCTGGAACAGAAGGCCCAGGAGATCGTCAACACCCCGCAGGTGCAGGCCGCCATCGAGGCACTCAAGCAGGCCTGGCTGGCGCATGCGCAGCAGCGGTTCGGCCTCGTCGGCGGCGTCGATGCCGAGAACCTCGCATTGCTGGACGCAGCCGCCCGGGAACATGCACTCAATGCCGCGATGACGGTCGTCAACAACGACCCCGACAACCCACTGGTGATGGCCGTCGATATGCGGGCACACAGCTGGTACGGCACCGACACCCCCGGCGGCCGGTTCATCTACGACAACCCCGACACCATCTACCGCACCATCCCGGTGCGCAGCGGTTCGACGTACGTCATCAGCGGCAAGTACCTCGGCGGTGTCCCTGTCGACGGCAACTTCGGCGTCTACGCCGACATCAGCGACGCTCTGCCGATCGGCAACCTGGCGGCGAAGGACCTCGTCGTCAACGCCGACGGCACGTTCACCATCACAGCGGACGGCAATCCCACCCAGCCGGGACAGACCAACCACATCTATCTACCGCCGGAGGCCCAGCAGATCTTCGTCCGGTACACGATGGCGGACTGGACCACCGAATCAGCACCGAGCCTCACGGTCACCCGCACGGGCGGTCCGGCGGGCGCCCCCGCGGAGAGCTTCGACGAGATGGTCGCCCACACCGTCAGCATCGTCCAGAATTTCCAGACGAGCGCGCACAATACGGCGCTCGACATCGTCACCCTCAACCTGCAGACCGGCCAGCTCAAGCCGCCCAACACCCTGACGCAGCCGTTCAACTTCCCCGGCACGCTGGTGTCACAGAAGCAGAGCCTCGGCTACTTCCAACTGGCCGACAACCAGGCTCTCGTCATCACGATCAACCCCGGCAACGCCGGATACTTCGTGGTGCCGGTGACCAACGACTGGGAACTGTCACCCGGTGACGGCACCGCGCAGACGAGCCTCAACAACGCGCAGTCCATCGCCAACCCGGACGGCACTTACACCCTCGTCATCTCCCCCGACGACCCCGGTGTGGCCAACTGGGTCTCCACCGGCGGCCTCAACCAGGGCACCCTCTACATCCGGTTCCAGGCACTCGACGCCACCTCGTCGGCCGTGCCGATGATCGTCTCGCAGCAGGTCGTCACCCTCGATCAGCTCGGCACCGTGCTGCCGGCCGGCACCAAGTACGTGACCGACGCCGAACGACAGGCCCAGCTCGCCGCCCGCCAGGACGGCTACAACGACCGCTTCGGCCCCTTCCCGCAGATCACCACAGGAGCACAGTCCGCATGACCGCCACCGCCGTCACCTTCACCCCCGGTTCCGCTGCCACCTGGCGCAGCCCCTGGGCCATGTATGCCGCACTGCGCGAACATGATCCGGTTCACCACGTGGTCCCCGCGCACGCCCCCGACAAGGACTACTGGGTGCTGTCGCGTTACGCCGACATCTCCGCGGCGGCCAAGGACCACGAGACCTTCTCGTCGGCCGAGGGTCTCACCTTCAACTACGACGACATGGAAGCCGTTGGCATCAAAGACAATCCGCCCATGGTGATGCAGGACCCGCCGGTCCACACCACCTTCCGGCGGCTGGTGGCCAAGGGATTCACCCCGCGGCAGGTCACCGCGATCGAACCCAAGGTGCGCGAATTCGTGGTGGACCGCATCGAGAAGTTGCGCGCCAAGGGCGGCGGCGACATCATCACCGAGTTTCTCAAACCCATGCCCACCATGGTGGTCGCGCATTATCTCGGTGTCCCGGAAAAGGATTGGGATCGGTTCGACGCTTGGACCGATGCCATCGTCGCCGCAAACTCCACCGGGCACCAGCCCGCGGCCGCCCCCGCCATCGCCGAATTGTTCACCTACTTCAACGAATTGATCGCCTACCGCCAGGAGCATCCCGAGGACGACACCGTCTCGCACCTGGTGGCAGCCGGCTTCGGCGCCGACGGCGACATGTCCGGAATCCTGTCCATCCTGGGCTTCGCGTTCACGATGATCACCGGCGGCAACGACACCACGACCGGAATGCTCGGTGGCGCAGTGCAACTGCTCACCGCCCGCCGCGATCAGCGACAGCTCCTGATCGACGACCCGGCACTCATCCCGGATGCCGTGGAGGAACTGCTGCGGCTCACCTCGCCGGTGCAGGGCCTGGCACGGATGACGACCCGTGACGTCGAGATCGAGGGCACCACGATTCCGGCCGGCCGCAAGACCTTCCTGCTGTACGGCTCGGGCAACCGCGACCACCGGCAATGGGGACCCGATGCCGAGGAGCTGAACGTGCTGCGCCGCCCCGCTCAAATCCTCACGTTCAGCCACGGCAACCACCACTGTCTCGGCGCAGCGGCGGCCCGCATGCAGGCTCGCGTCGCGCTCGAGGAGCTCCTGACCCGGTGCCCGGATTTCGACGTGGACGCCGACGCGGTCGAGTACGCCGAAGGCAGCTATGTGCGCCGCCCCACGCACCTTCCGTTCACGGCGGGGTCATGAGCCGGGTGGAGGTCGACCCCGAGATCTGCATCGGCATGGGCATGTGCGAGGGCATCAGCGCAGCGTTCCGGGTCGGCGACGGCGGCACGGTCGACATCGGTGACACCGCCGATGTCGACCCGGTGGTGTTGCGCCGGGCCGTGGCGGCGTGTCCGACGGGTGCGTTGCGCATGGCCGACGACGTGTAACGCGGCACCACAGCCGGCCCGCCGACGGCAACCAACCGGCATGACGCACGTCACCCGGGCATGGTTCGATCTAAGACGCCATGACTATCGCGAGCCCTTTCCCCGAGGTCCAGATCCCGACCACGGCTGTCTCCGAGTACATCTTCGGTGATCTGGCCGAGTCGGACGCCGATCGCATCGCCATCACCGAGGTCGCAACCGGTGCCGAGTACACCTACCGCGAACTGGCGGGCCGGATCGAGGCGTTCGCCGGCGCGCTGGCCGCCCGTGGCCTGGGCGTCGGCGACGTGGTCGGCCTGCTGGCGCCGAACAGTGCCGCGTTCGCCGTCGCCTTCCACGGCATCCTCCGGTCCAGTGCCACGGCCACGACCATCAACGCGCTGTTCACGGCGAAGGACGTCGCGAAGCAACTGACCGACTCCGGGGCCGCCATGCTGATCACCGTCACGGCGCTGGCGCCGCAGGCGCTGCAGGCCGCCGCCGAGGTCGGGCTGGCCGCCGATCGTGTCGTCGTGCTCGACGGCCCGGGCACGGCGGCCGACGGTCATCCCAATGCCGCCGAGCTGCTCGACGCCGCGCTGCCCGCACCCGAGGTCAGCTTCGACCCGGCGACGCATCTGGCGGCCCTGCCCTACAGCTCGGGCACCACGGGAAACCCCAAGGGCGTCATGCTCACCCACACGAATCTCGCGGCGAATGTGGCGCAGATTCGTCCGATCCAGGGCCTGGTTCCCGAGGACCGGGTACTCGCAGTGCTGCCGTTCTTCCACATCTACGGCATGACGGTGCTGCTCAACTCCGTCCTGCACGCCCGGGCCCGGCTGGTGATCATGCCCAGCTTCGATCTCGCGCTCTTCCTCAAGACCATCCAGGACCACAAGTGCACGTTCGCGTTCATCGCGCCGCCCGTCGCGGTGGCGCTGGCGAAGCACCCGATGGTCGACTCGTACCGGCTCGATTCCCTGAAAGGGCTCATGTCGGGCGCCGCGCCGCTCGATGACGACCTCGGCATGGCGGTCTCCGACCGGCTCGGCTGCCCCATCGTGCAGGGCTACGGCATGAGTGAGCTGAGCCCGGTGAGCCACTGCATGCCGTTCGACGGCGGCCGCGAACTCGTCGGCGCCGTGGCACCGTTGAGCTCGTGCGGCTGGACGGTGCCGAACGCCGTCAGCAAGATCGTCGACCCCGATACGGGCGCCGAGATCGGCCGGCCCGAGCACGGTCTCAGCGAGGTCGGCGAACTGTGCTTCCGCGGACCCAACGTCATGGCCGGTTACCTCAACAACGACGCCGCCACCCGCGAGACCATCGACGACGACGGCTTCCTACACACCGGTGACCTGGCCCGCGTCGACGCCAGCGGCTGCATCTACATCGTCGACCGGCTCAAGGAGCTCATCAAGTACAAGGGCTACCAGGTGCCGCCGGCCGAACTCGAGGCCGTGCTGCTGACGCACCCCGGTATCGCCGATACGGCAGTGGTCGGGGTCCGTGATCCGGAGTCGGGCGAGGAAGTGCCCAAGGCATTCGTGGTGCTGCAACCGGAGTCGGCGTTGACGGGCGACGAGATCATGGATTTCGTCGCCGGCCAGGTCGCGCCGTACAAGAAGGTGCGGCAGGTCGCGTTCATCGATGCGATCCCGAAGTCCGCAGCCGGCAAGATTCTGCGCCGCGAACTGCGCGACATCCGCGAGGTCTAGCGCGGGATCGGCTGGCCGATGTCGCGTGCGGCCCGGGCCTGGCGATATCCGACCACGAGCCCGATGAGCGGCATCAACACCAGGCCGGCCAGTCCGAACAGATCGCCGCGCACCCCGATCGGCTCGGCGGCGGCCCACACCGGGACACCGGTGTGATCGGCCGACAGCAGATCCGCTTCGCCCTCCACAGGTGGCGCGGCCGGCGCCTGTACTTCGACGGCCGGTGGGGCCGCCGGGGCCGGCCACCACGAACTCCCGGCCGTCGTGCCGGTGTGCTGTTCGGCGGCGACGACGGGCACCGCCGGGTTCGGGGGTGTGAACACCGGCACCGCAGCGGGGTTGTCGGAACCGCTGCCCGACTGGGCGCCGGGCGCGTTGTTGTTGCCCTTGCCGTTCGCCCTCGAGGATTTGCCGGTGTTGGTCTGACCGGCCACCGACGAATTGGCGCCGGAATTGCCGCGTGAACCCGAGCCACCGTTGCCGGAGTTGCCGCCGCCGTTGGCGCGCGGCGAGCCGCTCTTGCCGGAACCAGCCTTGCCGGAGCTGCTGTTGCCACCGTTGCCGTTGGACCCGCCGGGATCGGCGGCGGCCACGGCCATCGAGGGTCCCGCCATCACCAGAAACGCCGACACCGAAATACCGGCAACCGTCAGCAGCGCATCGTCACGGCGCATGTCTGCCCCCGATCAGTTCCGCTGAGTGGCAACCCCCTGCGCACTCCGGTTCCTCATCATGGCATGCCACCGGGCCGGGGTTGACGATTTCCGCAGTCGTCGCGGGTCAGGCTTCAGGCGGCGTCCGGGTCCTGCGCGATGCCGTCCGCGGCCTTGCGCAGCAACGTCAACGCGGTGCGCGCCCACGTCTGCGTCGCGCCGGCGAGCCCGCAGGCGGGCGTCAGGCCGACGCGCTCGCGCAACACCGTCCGCGGGAATCCGAGCCGGTCGGTGACGCTCGCCGCGGCGGCGGCCACCGTCTCGACCGGCACCGGCCGCTCCGGGGCGACACCCGGCAGGACGCCGAGCATGATGGTCCGGCCTGCCTCGACCCACTCCCCGATACCGTCGAGATCGGCCGCGGTCAGCTTGGTCACGTCGATGGAGATGGCACTGAATGCGGTGCGCGCCAGGGTTTTCCACGGCACGTCCGCAGCGCACACGTGAATGCTCGCCTGTCCCCCGACGGTCGCGATGCACTCATCGAGCAGACTCGCGGCCAACAGGGCGTCGACCGGCGCCACCGGCGACATCCGGGTCACCCCGGCCAGCCGCCCGGCGAGTGCGGCGGGCAGTGACGGTTCGTCGAACTGCACGACGACGTCGGCCTCGCAGCGACGCGCGACCTCGGCGCGATGATGTTCGACGCCCTCGGCGAGTGAGCCGGCCAGGTCCCGCAGTGCGCCGGCATCGGTGATGGCCCGGTGGCCGCCCGGCAGTTCGAGTTCGGCGGCCAGCGTCAGCGGACCCGGGACCTGCACCTTGATGGTCCGTCCGGTCCCCCGCAGTCCGGCCTTCTCCCACGCCTCTTCGAGCGCGTCGACGTCTTCGTCGAGCAGGCCCGTGGCGCGGCGCACGACGGCGCTGCGGCCGGGTGCGATGCGGTAACCACGGGGCACGGTGTCGATGCCGATGTCGACGAGCAGCGCACCCGCCCGTCCGATGATGTCGGCGCCGACGCCACGTGCGGGCAGTTCCACCAGATGCGGCAGCGCGGGCAGTTCACCGACCACGACTGCCGCCGCTTCCCGTGCGACTGTCCCCGGCCACGAGCCGATACCGGTTGCCTGGGCGAAAACAGTCACGCCGCCAACACTATTCGATGGGGTCTGCGGCCGGATCTTCCACGTAGCTCCGCAGCCGGTCCAGGGCCCGGTCCCAGCGCTTCGACAGCGCGGTCAGGTACTCACTGGCCTCGGCGAGCGGGTCCGGCTGTATCCGCCAGATGCGCTCACGCCCGTGCCGGCTGCTGGTCACCAGCCCCACCGCCTCCAACAGCAGCAGATGTTTGGTGGCCGCCTGCCGGGTCACCGGAATCACCTGTGTCACTTGTAAAGTCGAGCACGGTCCGGCCTCGCATAGCCGCACGACGATACGCAGCCGATTGGGGTCGCCGAGCGCGTCGAACAACGGCGCCCGGTCTTCGACAGCCGTACTCACACGAGTTCGTCCAGGTACTTGCGTACCAGTTTCGTCTGGGCATCCCAGCCGCCACTGTTGGCTTCGAACGCCGCGGCCCGGCGCTCGGCCGGGATGATGTCGAACCCGGATTCGACGATCTGCAACAACACACCGTCGGCAGTCTCGGTGAGTGTGAACTCGACCAGCGTGGTCGGCTCGTCGTCGTAGTCGGCGTCCGGTTCGACGGCGTACGGATGCCAGCGGAACGCCAGACGACGCGGCGGTTCGACCGCGACGATCTGCCACACCGAGGATTTACCGGCGTGCGGCTCCTGCGCGGCAGCGACCTCGTCGTCGACCTCGGTCGGGGTGATCACCCCGGTCACCGATTCGCCCGCGACGAACGGTCCGTCGAACCGGATGCCGAACCAGCGACCGAACTCGTCGGAGTTGGCGATGGCGCGCCACACCCGGTCGAGCGGGGCGCGCAGAGTGACTTCTTTTTCGATGCGATCGGAATTCATAAGCAACCTCCTGGTTGCCTGTCACGTTACGACTACACCCCAGGAAACGCAACCATTTGGTTGCCTTGGGATGGCGTCAGCGCGTGATCGTGGCGCTGGCGATGACCTCGTCGCCGTCCGGGTCGCGGCGGTACAGCACCATGGTCTGACCAGGGGCGACGCCGCGCAGCGGCGTGCGCAGCTGCACGTCGAGCACGCCGTCGGCGAACTCGGCGACCGCGTCGGCCAGCCCGCCGTGCGCCCGCACCTGGACCAGGCATTCCATCGGACCATCGAACGGCACACCCGAGGTGAACACCGGGCGCTCACCGGTCAATGCGTGGATCTCGAGATCCTCGACACCGCCGACATGCACCGTCCCGGTCTCGGCGTCGATGCCCGTGACGTAGCGCGGCAGGCCGTCCGGCCCCGGGCCGGCGATGCCCAGGCCCTTGCGCTGGCCGATGGTGAAGCCGTGCACGCCGTCATGTTCGGCGAGCTTCGTGCCGCCGGCGTCGACGACCGCGCCCGGCCGGATACCGATACGCGCGCCGAGGAAGGCGCGGGTGTCACCGGACGGTATGAAGCAGATGTCGTGGCTGTCCGGCTTGTCCGCCACGGCCAGCCCGCGGTCGGCGGCCTCCTGCCGGATCTGCGGCTTGGGGGTGTCACCGATCGGGAACAGCGCGTGGCTGAGTTGTTCGGCCGTCAGCACCCCGAGGACGTAGGACTGGTCCTTGTCGGCGTCGACGGCACGGCGCAACCGGCCGTCCTCCAGTCGCGCGTAGTGGCCGGTCGCCACGGCGTCGAACCCCAGCGCCAGCGCGCGGGCCGACAGCGCCGAGAACTTGATCTTCTCGTTGCAGCGCACGCAGGGGTTCGGCGTCTCGCCGCGGGCGTACGACTCGACGAAGTCGTCGATGACGTCTTCCTTGAAGCGGTCCGCGAAATCCCAGACGTAGAACGGGATTTCCAGGATGTCGGCGACCCGGCGGGCGTCGCCGGCGTCCTCCTTCGAGCAGCAGCCGCGCGACCCGGTGCGCAGGGTGCCGGGCGCGGTGGACAGCGCCAGGTGCACGCCCACCACGTCATGGCCGGCGTCGACCATGCGCGCCGCGGCCACCGAGGAGTCCACTCCCCCGCTCATCGCTACCAGAACCCGCATGACTACCTTCCCAACCCGGCACTGGCCAGTGCGGCCTGACGCGCCCGCTCGACCGCGGCCGGCAACACGGCCAACGCGGCATCGATGTCGGCGTCAGAACTGGTGTGCCCCAACGAAAATCGGAGTGATCCACGGGCACTCGCCGGATCGGCGCCCATCGCGATCAAGACGTGTGACGGCTGTGCGACGCCCGCCGTGCAGGCCGAGCCCGTCGAGCATTCGATGCCCTTGGCGTCCAGCAGCATCAGCAGGGCATCGCCCTCGCAGCCACGAAAAGTGAAGTGCGCATTGCCCGGAAGCCGGTTCTCGCCGGTGCCGCCGTTGAGCACGACGTCGTCGATACCCGACAGCACGCCGTCGACCAGCCGGTCGCGCAAGGCGCCGATCCGGGTGCGGTACCCGTCCAGGCCCTCCACCGCAACGCGTGCGGCGGCCGCCATGGCCACCACGCCCGCGACATCCGGTGTGCCCGAACGCACGTCACGCTCCTGGCCGCCGCCGTGCAGCAGCGGCACGCACGCGACATCGCGGCGCAGCAGCAGCGCGCCGACGCCGGTGGGGCCACCGAACTTGTGTGCCGCCACGCTCATGGCGGACAGCCCGCTCGCGGCGAAATCGACGGCCACCGCACCGATCGCCTGGATGGCATCGCTGTGGATCGGCACGCCGAATTCGGCGGCGACAGCGGCCAATTCGGCGACCGGCTGGATGGTGCCGACCTCGTTGTTGGCCCACATCACACTGACGAGCGCGACATCGTCGTGGGATTCGAGAATCTCGCGCAGGGCTTGGGCGGACGTGGCGCCGGTGGCGTCGACGGGCAGCCAGGTCACCTCCGCACCCTCGTGTTCGACGAGCCACTCGACGGCGTCCAGCACGGCATGGTGCTCGATGGGCGACGTCACGATCCGGCGGCGTCCCGGACAGCTGTCGCGGCGGGCCCAGAAGATGCCCTTGACCGCCAGGTTGTCACTCTCGGTACCGCCGGCAGTGAAGATCACCTCGGAGGGCCGGGCGCCCAGCTGCTGGGCCAGGGACTCGCGGGCCTCCTCCATCCGGCGCCGCGCGGCCCGCCCCGACGTGTGCAGCGACGACGCATTGCCGCCGGCCGCCAGGACCGCCGTCATCGCCTCGATGGCAGCGGGCTGCATCGGGGTCGTGGCGGCGTGGTCCAGATATGCGGGGCTCATGGCCTGTCCAGGATACCGGCCAGGCCAAACCGGTCAGGCTGCCAGCGCGCGCCCGTGAACAGCGGCGACGGGCAGCGGACCCACCTGGTGCACCGCGGCCTGGCAGCGGCCGGCCAGATCGCGCCGGTCGGTACCGGGTAATTGCAGCGACTGCACCTGCATGTGGCACACCGTCAGCTTGGCGGTGATGACGCGTTTGATCGACGTCAGCAGCGAATCGTCACCGATGAACGCCGGGATGGTCGACTGCGCGCCGTTGCGGTGCCGGTAGGTCAGCTGCAGCGGCTGGACGGGACGTCCGGTGTCGATGGCGGCCTGGAACATCGCCGGCGCGAAGGTGCCGTGCCCCAGACCGCACCACGTGGTGCCCTCCGGGAACGCCACGACGGTCTGACCTGCGGAGAGCCGGTCCCCGACGGTGCGGACGACGTCGGGCAGGCCGCGCAGGCTGTGCCGGTCGATCGGGATGACCTTGAGCAGCCGGGCCACGAACCCGAGTGCGGGCCACTCGATGAGATCGGCACGCGCCACGAAAGAGCCGGGCATCACGGCGCCGATCGCGAAGATGTCGACCCAGGACACGTGCCCGGCGACCACCAGCACGCCGCTCAGGTTGCGGATGGGGCCACCGGAAACCGTGATCCGCACGCCCAGGCACCGCAACATCAGGCGGCAGTACAGGCGCTGGATGCGGGACTTGCCGGGCAGTGGCACCGCGAGCAGTGGCAGCGCGGGCAGCAGCAGCATCGTCATGATCAGCCGGACGGTCGTGCGCAGCACGACGACGAACGGGCGGCTGATGTGCACGGAGTCGACCCGGATGCAGCTGGCGTCGCACGACGCCTTGGGCAGCCAGGCGTGCTCCTGCACCGGCACCGGCGTGGTCACTGCGCGGCCTTGTCGGTCGCGGCAGCTGCCGAACGCAGCCGCGTCAGGTACCGGACGTCGGCTTCGCGCTTGTCCAGCAGGGCCGGGAAGTCACCGACGCCGAAATCGGGGTCGTAGGCCGGGTCGCCGCACACCTTGGCGCCCAGGCGCAGGTAGCCGCGCATCAGCGGCGGCACCGTCACGCGAGCCGGCGGCTCGATGTCGTCGAGCAGCTTGCCGTCGATGATCACCGGACGGTACGGACGCACCTTGTACTCCGAGGCGTGCCGCTTGTTGACGAAGTCGCGCACACCGCGAATCTGGCTGGCCGGGGCCTCCTCGGGACTGCCCTGGATGGGCACCGACACGCAGCCGGTGACGTAGTCGTAGCCACTGTGATCCAGGTAGGCGAGGATGCCGCCCCACATGAGCAGCACGACGGCGCCGTTGCGGTGATCGGCGCGCACCACCGCGCGGCCCATCTCCACCAGCGACGGCCGCAAGGTGTCGAGCGCGCTGACGTCGAATTCCGTTGCGGTGTAGAGGCCGCCTGCGGCTATGGCGCCGGGCGGCGGCAGCATGCGGTAGCAGCCCACGTAGTCGCCAGTGTTGTCGTCACGGACCAGCAGGTGGTCGCAGAACTCGTCGAATCGGTCGGCGTCCCGGCCGCTTTCGAAGCCGGGGCTGTCGTCGGTGAGGGTGTAGCCCGGCTCCGAGGTGAACACGTGGTGACGAAGCCGTTGCGCGGCTTCGATGTGTTCGGAGTCGGCCGACAGCAGCAGGGTGTAGCGCGGGGCGTCGGTCGATGAACTGGTGTCGTCAGGGGCGATGAGTACAGAACTAGTGCTCATGTTCAGCACGGTGACGGAGCCGTTGGGCGCGGCGGCATCAACCACGTAACGCGTTGATGACCGGTTGCGAAACATCACGGTCCGTTACATTCGGCGCGTGATGCGGCGATGAGGAGCCGCTTCTGGCAAGGGTTTCAGGCACTGTCCCGGTGTGCCAGCGCAACGCGCAGCTGCCGCCGGCCGCGGGAGACCCGCGACATCACCGTGCCCATGGGCACTCCCATGAGCCCGGCGGTCTCGGCGTAGGTGTAGCCCTGAACCTCCACATAGAACAGCGCGGTCCGCGCGCCTTCGGACAGCTCGCCGAACGCGGCCTCGACATCTCCGTCGGCCATGAGGTCGAGCAGCTCGACCTCTGCCGAACGGCGGGCAGTCGACTGTTCGTGGCCGGCCGCGGTGATCACCTCCAGCGGCACCTCCGGTGGGCGCGACGCCCGATGGCGATGTCTGCTGACCCACCGATTGTGCAAGATGCGGAAAAGCCAAGCGTTGAGATTGGTGCCCTGCTGAAACGACCCGAACCCCTGATACGCGTGTAACAAGGTGTCCTGCAAGAGATCTTCGGCGTCGGCTTCGCAGCGTGTCAGCCGGCGGGCGCCGCGGCCGAGGGCGTCGAGCAACGGCACGGCATCCGCGACAAACCGGGCCGCAAGGTCAGCGTCCGGCACCGGCGCTGCCGTCACGATCGAAACTCCCCTCGCCTGTGACCGCGCAGGGTGCGCCGCCGAACTCAGACTCGCCGGAAAGCGCCGGTGGCGAACCATTGAAAGTTCGTGGTCGGTACCGGAATCCGTGGTGCGCCCTGCGATGGATGACTTCGCGTGCCGGCCCGCGTTCAACCCCGCACAGGGTCAAATCCATGACGCTGCCGAATGTGTGCCAGAAGGAGACAACGTGAGCTTGGACAACATTTCCCACCTCGGTCAGACGGGGCTCGACGAGTTGGTTCCGTCGCGTTACGCGGTGCCGGTCGGCGATATCGAGGTACTGGTCATCAGCGACGGCGTACTGCCGATCACGGCGTCGACGCTGGGCACCAATGTCCCGCCCGCCGAACTGACGGGGTGGCTGGACGACAACTTCCTGCCGCCCGAGATCGTCGACTGGCCACTGAACATCGTGGTGGTCCGCAGCGGCGACCAGACGATCCTGGTCGACGCCGGACTCGGGCTGGAGTTCCCGGACTTCCCGCGCGCCGGACAAACGGTCCAGCGGCTGGAGGCAGCTGGTGTCGATCTCGCCTCGGTGACCGATGTCGTGCTGACCCACATGCACATGGACCACGTCGGCGGACTGATCACCGAGGGCGTGAAGGAACGGTTCCGGCCGGACCTGCGCGTGCATGCGGCCACCGCCGAGGCCGAGTTCTGGGCGGCACCCGACTTCTCCCGGACGGTCATGCCGCAGCCGATCCCCGACGTGCTGCGGCGCTCGGCCACGCAGTTCCTGACCGACTACAGCGGACAATTGCGGACGTTCGAGACGGACTACGAGGTCGCGCCGGGCGTGCTCGTCTCGCGTACGGGTGGTCACACGCCCGGGCACAGCGTGGTCCGCCTCGAATCGCGCGGCGAGAAGCTGACCTTCGCCGGCGACGCCGTGTTCGCCCCCGGCTTCGATAATCCGGAGTGGCAGAACGGCTTCGAGCACGACCCCGAAGAGGCGGCCCGCGTCCGCATCCGCCTGCTGCGCGAGATCGCGGCCACCGGCGAGGCCCTCGTCGCCACGCACCTACCGTTCCCGTCGGTGTGCCACGTGGCGGCCGTCGGCGACGCTTTCCGGTGCGTGCCCGCGACCTGGGACTACTGACCGCTGAGCACGAGAACGGCCCCCGGACCTGTTGTCCGGGGGCCGTTTTCGGTGAGGCGGGCGGTCAGGCAGCCGCGCCGCCGCCATCGGCATGCAGCGTCGACCCGGTGACGAAGCTCGACCGTGGCGACGCCAGGAACAGCACCGCCTGCGCGATCTCGGCCGGCTGTGCCGTCCGGCCCAGCGGCAGCATGCGCCCCAGTTCGTCGTTGGTGTCGCCCCATTCGGCAGCCACCCCCGGCGTCGCCGTCGGCCCGGGAGCCACGCTGTTGACACGCACACCGTGCGGCCCGAATTCTGTTGCCCACGTGCGGGTCAACGATTCCAGCGCAGCCTTGGACGCGCTGTAACTGGATGCCCCCGGCACGCCCTTGAACGCGACCATGGACGTGACGTTGACGATGCTCCCCCGGCCCCGGCGCAGCATGCCCGGGACCAGAGCCGCCACCAGGAAATAGGCGCCGCGCACGTTGGTGTCGAAGGTGGACTCGAAGGTCGCCACGTCCTGCTCCACGGTCAGCGCACCCGGGAAGCTGGCGGCGTTGTTGACCACGATGTCGACGTCACCGCATTGACGGGCAAGGCTTTTCACTGATTCCAGGTCGGCCAGGTCCGCGGCGATGAACCGCACCCCGAGTTCGGCTGCCGCCGCGGCGCCACGCTCGGTGGAGCGTCCGGTGATGATCACCGTCGCACCTTCGGCCGCCAGCAGGCGCGCGGTCTCGAACCCGATGCCGGCCGTCCCGCCCGTCACCAGCGCGGTCAGCCCGATCAGCTCTGTCACCGGGCCGCCAGCCAGTCCGCCAGGTGCAGGTCCGAGATGATGGCATCGCCGCTGGTGACCAAACCGGTGTCGCCGACCTTGGTGCCGAAGTAGGTGGCTGCCGGGTCGACCACGATCGGCAGGCTCTCACCGCGGTGGGCCAGCGCCAGTTTGGCCAGGCCCGCGAACGTCAGTTTGTCCGGCCCGCCGATGTTCACGATCCCGTTGGCGGGTGCGGCCTGGGCGACGCGGGCCACTTCGGCGGCGACGTCAGCGCCGGCGATCGGCTGGATGAGGCCCTCGGGCACCCGCACTTCGCCGTCGACGGTCAGCGATGCGGTGATCGCGTCGGCGAACTCATGGAACTGAGTGGCCCGCACGATCGTGTAGGGCAGCCCCGACTCGGTGATGATGCGCTCCTGGGCGACCTTGGCCCGCATGTAGCCGCTGTCGGGCAGACCGTCGCAGCCCACGATGGACAGTGCCACGTAGTGGCCGACGCCGGTCTCCTTCGCGGCGGCCACCAAGTTGGTCGCCGACCGGGTGAAGAAGTCCAGTACCGGGCCGTCGGAGAAGTCCGGCGAGTTGACGACGTCGACCAGCACGTCGGAGCCGGCGAGGGCCTCGGTCAGTCCCGCGCCGGTGAGGACATCGGCACCTGAGTCCCGAGAAGCCGCCACGGTCTGGTGACCGGCCTCGTTCAGCAGGGCCACGACCTTCGAACCGATCTGGCCGCTGGCACCCATCACAGTGATCTTCATCAGACACACCCTTTCGAATTGTTTCGGTTGTGCGGCTTCCACACTCGCAGTCGCCGCAGGCCCGCGAACCCCGGAAAGTCCGTAGTCCGCCGGCGGTCAGTCCAGGAACACCACGTTGTCGCCGATCGGATTGCGCGGCGTGTCAAGGTGGTTCGCCGGAAACGCCGGGTCGGCGTAGCCGATCGAGATGCCGCACAGGATCGTGAGTTCCTCGGGAATGCCGAGCTGCGCACGCAGCACCTCGGGATACAAGCTGATCGACACCTGGACGCAGCTGCCGACACCCCGCTCGGTCAATGCCAGCATCAGCGTCTGCAGGAACATCCCGACACCCATCGCATCGACCGAGCCGAAATCGCGGTGCATGCACACCACCCCGGCGACGGGCGCCCGGAAGAACTCCCAGTTGCGCCGCTGCGCCGCCCAGCGGCCCGCCGCGTCGCCGCGTTCGATGCCCATCGCGCCGTACACCAGGGCGCCACTTTCGCGGCGCAGGTGCGCAAACCGGGGCGGCAGACCGGCCGAGCCCACCTCCGGCGGCGCCGCATCGACGGCCGCGAGCAGCGCGTCGACCAATCGTGCGCGCCGTTCCCCGGTGACGAGGTAGACGTGCCACGGCTGGGTGTTGGAGTTCGACGGTGCCCGGATCGCCAGCTCCAACGCCTCGTCGAGCAGTTTCCGCGGAACCGGCTTGTCCGGCAGGAACATCCGTGCGGACCGGCGCGACCGGACGATGTCGCCGAACCCGGTCGTCACCGGACTCGCCGGTCCTTGCGGGCTTCGAGTTCGTCGTCATCGACGACGACGAGCATCGGCACGCCGGGCGTACAGATCATCGTCACGAGAAAGCGCAGCCGGACGTCGGTGCGGTTGTTGGCGTCCGAGTAGTGGATGACGTCGCCACCCGGCTCCCAGAATGCCTCCCCGGCTTTGATCACCCGCGGCGCTTCACCCTCCAACTCGAAGAGCATCTCGCCTTCCAAGACATAACCGAACGACGGTCCACCGGGATGACGATGCGGCGGAGCGCCCGCGCTCCCCGCCGGCCACTCGATGATCGACGTCATCACGTGGGCGTCGGCCGGGATGAACGGCGGCGTCACGGTCTGGATGGTGGTGATCGCCTTCATCAGGTCGGCACTATCGAACATTGTTGCTCCTCAGTTGAATCCAGGCCTGACCGATCGGAATGCCGACAGGCAGGACGCTCGGTATTCAGCTTCGTCGCGATGCAGCCTGGTGGGACCCTTGGAACTCCGTAGTCGAAACCGGGTGGAGCCACCGGGCGATATTGGCGACGTAGTCCTTGAAGACCGCCAGCCGCGACGGGTCGTCCTTGATCTGTGTGCCGGGAAGATCGGACACGAACGACGGTGCCCCCGCGGCGAGGTCCCAGTTGTAATCGGCGAAGTGGTGGAAGGTGGACTCGGCGACCACGCGGCCCATCGGCCGCCCGGCCGGACATCGTTCACCGTCGACCACGATGGCGAGGTTGAAGTGCCGGCCGGTCGCGGTACTGCGGCCCCTCGCGATTGCCTGGGCGTACGGACCTTTCGCAGTCACCATGCCCTCATGCGGATGCGCGGGGAACCATTCGATGTGCCCGCTGGCGGTGTGGTTCGTTCTCAGCAGTTCGTGTGGCTCGCCGTCGACCCACACCGGCTGGTAGTCGCCGTTGGCACCGGAGTGGTAGTTGGGCCACGAGATGTGCGGATTGTCCTGGTCGTCGCACAGCTCGCGAGGGTCGACGGTCTCGTCGTGGAATTCGTTGACCACGCCCAGGATTCCGAGGCGGTTCAGGCAGCACCCCAGGTCTTGGTGATCGCGCGCGGTGAGCACCCCGCCGCCGCGCTCGCGGAACCGGCGGATGCCGTCGGCGTCGGCGGCCGTCAGACCGTCGCCGACGTCGACCGCCAGCAGCCACAGCTGGTCGAAATCGAGCTCGTCCAGACGGGCCAGTACCGGGTCGTCGGTGAGACATGACCGATTGCGTGCGGTCACGTGGTGACCGCACGCTCTCAGTTCGTCCGCGACCATCGAGAACCGGCTGACGTCCCAATCGTCGGCGCACTCGGTGATCGTCGTCTGCAACAGGATGCGGGACACAGAACTCTTTCATGTCAAGGGTTTTCGCGGAACGCGATCAGCATGGCCAATGGCGGACCGCGCCGGACCCTTGACAGTTCGTGGTCCGTGGCGCGATTCAGCCGGCGGGGAACAGCGTGCGCAACTGCCGCCGCGACGTGATGCCGAGCTTGACGAAGACCTTGCGCAGGTGCCATTCGACGGTGTGCGTGCTGATGAACAGCTGGGCACCGATCTCCTGGTTGGTCAGACCGGCGGCGGCAAGTTCAGCGATCTGGGCCTCTTGCGTCGTCAGCTCGTCACCCGAACTGACCGGCTCCTTGCGGACCTTCTTCCCGGCCGCGATCAGCTCGCGTCGCGTGCGCTCCGCGAACGCCTCGGCTCCCATCCGGTTGAACATCTCGAACGCCGCGCCGAGGTGCTCCCGCGCCGCCACGCGCCGGTTCATGCGGCGCAGCCATTCCCCGTAACACAGATGGGCCCGGGCCAGCAGGAACACGACGCCGGTACGCCCGAGTCGTTCGATGGCCTCGGCGTACCGGACGTCGGCGTCTTCGTCGTCGGCCACCAGGGCGCGCGCGTACGCGAACGCCCCGAGCCCCCAGTCGGTGCCGCTGGTACCCGCACGTCCGGCCAGCTGCTGCGCGGCCCAGTGCCCGGTTTCCTCGTCGCCGATGCGCGTTGCGGCTTCGACGAGCTCGATCAGACCCCAGCAGTAGAAGCCCAGATCGTCGTACTGGCAACAGTTCCTGGCCGCCGCGAAGGCTTCGGCGTAGCGCCCGAGTCCGTTGTAGACGACAGCCGAAAGAAACCCCGTGACCCCGAGTACCCGGCCTTCGCCGCGGGTCGCCGCGTCGGCCGCGGCGGACTCGATGAGGCCCACGGCGTCGACCGCGACCCCGCGAAACGCCGCCAACGACAGCGAGTGGTACCGCAACGGGGCGTAGTCGGTCGCTGCCGAGATGACGGCGGCCTCGGCGATAAGTGCTGCCGCCGTGTCGAATTCGCCTGCGAGCAGATGAACGCCGGCCCCGAACGCGAGTGCGGGCGGAAGTACGGCCAAGGCGCCGGCGTCGCGCGCCTGGCGTATCGCGGCGGTGGCCAGCAGCCGGTGGATGCCGTCATCCCAGATCTCGCCGACGGCCGACTCCTGAATGATGGCCAGGCCCAACGGCATCCACCGCAGGAACTGACCGTCGGCGTCCTGTGCGTGCCGGCACATGAGCTCCAGCGCGGCGCGCATCTGTTCGGCACCACCGCCGGTGACGATCCGGCTCGCCACCCCGCTCAGCAGCAGGTCCACCGGCCGATGCAACGCGGCCGCGTCACCGAGCGCAGCGCCCGCGGCTTCGGCCACCTGCACCACCATGTCCGCCCCGCCGAGCCGGCCCGCATACATCGCCGCGGCGAGCGCCTCGAGGTATGTCTCGTGGGCCAGCCCGGCATCGAGCTTCTCGAGGTCGCGTGCCGCGGCGAGCAACTTCTGCACGGCGTCGCTGAGCGGAGGCACGCCGGGCCCGCCGCCGCGACTGCGGGCGAACTGCATCTCCGCCCGCAACCGATCCACTTGTGCCCGTTGCAGATCCGTCAGTGGCCCGAGTTCGGCGATGGTCAGGAGCTCATACGCCGCAGCCGGTGCCGCCGCGTCGCGCTTGGCCTGTGCCGCCGCGAGCGCGCGTGCCGCACGCAGGGCCGGGTCCGCGGTGAGCACCGTCGCACGTTCCAGGAAGGCCGCGGCCGCGGCGACGCCGCCCTTGCTCTGCGCCCGTCCGGCGGATCGCTCCAGATCCGCGGCCACTGCGTCGTCGGGCCCCGCCGCCGCGTGCGCGAAATGCCACGCGCGGCGGTCCGGATCCTGCCGCGGGTCGGTGGCCTCGGCCAGCGCCCGATGTACCGATCGGCGCGCGTTCACATCGGCCGCACGGTAGACAGCCGACCGCATCAACGGATGGCCGAAACGCACACGCGCGCCGAACTCGATGAGTCCGGCCGCCTCGGCCGGCGCCAGCGCGCTGACGGACAGTCCCAAAATCGTTGCGGCCCGCTGGAACAGCGCCGCATCCCCAACCGAGTCGGCGGCGGCGAGAAACAACAGTTGCTGGGCCGCCGGTGGCAACGCCTCGACGCGACGCCGGTAGCCGTCCTCGACCTGCCGCGTCACACTTCGCCCGGTGCCCATGTTCCAGAAGCCACCGGCGAGCTCGGCGGCAGAAACACTGCGGGGAACTTCGAGGAGCGCCAACGGGATTCCGCGCGTCTCGGCGACCACCCGGTCGCGCACCCGTTCGTCGACCCGACCCAACAGCACCGAGTCGAGCAGGTCGCGGGCGTCGGCATCGGACAGCCCGGTGACCGTCAGCTCCGGCAGCGGCCCCAGCGCCTCTGCTCCGGCGTCACGGGCCGCGAACAACAGCACAACGGGCTCGGCGAGGAAGCGGCGCGCCACGAAGGCAAGGGTCTGCAGCGATACCTGATCGAGCCACTGCGCGTCGTCGACCACACACAACAGCGGCTGGTCCGCCGTCGCGGCGGCCAACAGGCTCAGCACCGCGAGGCCCACCAGGAAACGGTCCGGCGCCGCCCCGGCGCCGCGGCCGAAAGCCACGTCCAATGCCCCGCGCTGCGGCGTCGGCAACTCGTCGAGGTGCTGCATCAGCGGCGCGCACAGCTGCTGCAGGCCCGCGTACGCCAGCTCCATATCGGACTCGACGCCCGTCACCTGAATACAGCGGAATCCGTCGGCAGCGTCCACCGTATGCCGCAGCAGCGCAGTCTTCCCGACCCCCGCCTCGCCGCGCAGGACGAGGACCTGACTGCTGCCCGAGCGCGCGGCCGACAACAGGTCGCGCAGCGTCGTGATCTCTCTGTCGCGGCCACGCAAGACCGGCGCGCGATCCTGGCTCGCCATCGGCACCACCGTTCTGGTTGCTGTCAGCAGTCCTGCCCAGACACAAAGGTGCCCCAAAACCGAAGTTCTGGGGCACCTTCGCTTCTGCTCACGCAGAGAAAAATCAGCCCTTGCGAGCCTTGATGGCGTCGGTCAGCTGCGGGGCGACCTGGAACAGGTCACCCACGATGCCGAGGTCGGCGATCTCGAAGATCGGGGCCTCTTCGTCCTTGTTGACCGCGACGATGGTCTTGGACGTCTGCATGCCGGCGCGGTGCTGGATGGCGCCCGAGATACCGAGGGCGATGTACAGCTGCGGGGCAACGGTCTTACCGGTCTGGCCGACCTGGAACTGACCGCCGTAGTAGCCCGAGTCGACCGCGGCACGCGAAGCACCGACAGCACCGCCGAGCGAGTCGGCCAGGGCCTCGACGACCGCGAAGTTGTCGGCGCTGCCGACACCACGGCCACCGGCGACCACGACGCTGGCCTCGGTGAGCTCCGGACGGTCACCGGCGACGGCCGGCTCGCGCGAGGTGATCTTGGTGGCGTTCTCGGCCTGGGCCGGAACCTCGACGTTGACGACCTCACCGGCGCCGTCGGCCGGGGCGGCCTCGACGGAACCCGGACGGACAGCGATCACCGGGAGCACGTCGTTGGCCTGCGCCTCGACGGTGTAAGCGCCACCGAAGATGCTGTGGACGGCGATGCCGCCGGCCTTGACGTCGACGACGTCGACCAGCAGGCCGGCACCCAGGCGGGCGGCCAGACGACCGGCAACCTCTTTGCCCTCGGTGCTGGCGACAGTCAGCACGGCGGCCGGACTGGCGGACTCGACGAGAGCCTCCAGCACGTCGACGGTCGGGGTGACGAGGTAGTTCGCCGCGTCGGCCGACTCGGCGACGTAGATCTTGGCCGCACCGGCGGCCTTGAGGGCGTCGGTCAGCGGCGCGGCGGTGCCGGGGGCACCCACCACAACTGCCGACGGCTCACCGAGCACACGGGCAGCGGTGATCAGTTCGGTGCTCACCTTCTTGAGGGCACCATCGGCGTGCTCGACGAGCACAAGTACTTCAGCCATGCGTATTTGCCTCTGTGTCTTTCTGGAAGTTTCGGTGTGGTGGGGGCTAGATCAGCTTCTGACCAACGAGGTACTCGGCGATCTTGTTGCCGCCCTCGCCCTCGTCGGCGATCTTCTCGCCCGCGGCCTTGGCCGGCTTCGGCGTCGACGACAGCACCTTGCTGCTGGCGTTGGCGACACCGACCTCGTCGGCCTCGACACCGATCTCAGCCAGCGTCAGCACGGTGACCGGCTTCTTCTTGGCGGCCATGATGCCCTTGAACGACGGGAAGCGGGCTTCACCGATGCGCTCGTTGACGCTCACGACGGCGGGCAGGGTGGCCTCGAGGCCGAAGACGCCCTCGTCGGTCTCACGCTCGCCGGTGACCTTGCCGTTCTCGACGGAGATGCTGCGCAGCGAGGTCAGCTGCGGCAGGCCCAGCAGCTCGGCGATGACGGCCGGAACCGCGCCACCGACACCGTCGGTGGACTCGTTGCCACCGATGACCAGCTCGGCGCCCTCGATGGTGCCCAGCGCGCGGGCCAGGGTCCAACCGGTCTGGACGATGTCCGAACCCTTGAGCTGGTCGTCCTTCACGTGCACCGCGTTGTCGGCGCCCATGGACAGAGCCTTGCGGATGGCCTCGGTGGCCCGCTCCGGTCCGACGGTCAGCACGGTGACGGTGCCGGCGCCGCCGGCGGCCTCTTCCTTCTCCTTGATCTGCAGCGCAGCCTCGACGGCGCGCTCGTTGATCTCGTCGAGCACCGCGTCCGCGGACTCGCGGTCGAGGGTGAAGTCGCCGTCGTTGAGCTTGCGCTCCGACTCATAGTCAGGGACCTGTTTGATCAGGACCACGATGTTCGTCATGGGTGTGGTTCGTCCTCCTCGATGAGGCCGGCGGTCGGCCTGGCATTCACGATTAACGCAACGACCAACATGTTACTACTCGGTAACTTATGTGGCATGGCGCAGGAACACCATAGCTGGTCGAACGCGGCCCGAGGATGCCGCCTTTTGTTTTCTTGACCACACTCGAGGCGGTTGGGCAACATGGCAGAACCAGCAGGTGGGACGGCCCAACCGATCGGGCATGGGATCAGCGGTACCACTCTGGGCTAGCCTGCCTATCTAATGAGCACTTTTCCCGAAACCCAGCCGGACAGCCACGCGGCAAAGTCAGTGCCAGTGATGCCACTGACCGGTGAGCGCACCGTCCCGGACCTGGCCGAGGAGAACTACTGGTTCCGGCGCCACGAGGTGGTGTACCGGCGACTGGTCGAGCGCTGCCGCGACCGCGACGTCCTGGAGGCCGGCGCCGGCGAGGGCTACGGCGCCGACCTCATCGCCGACGTCGCGCGCCGGGTGATCGGGCTCGACTACGACGAGTCCTCGGTGGCGCACATCCGGGCCCGCTACCCGAGGGTCGAGATGCTGCACGGCAACCTGGCCGCGCTGCCACTCCCCGATGCCTCCGTCGACGTCGTGGTCAACTTCCAGGTGATCGAACACCTTTGGGACCAAGGACAATTCGTCGCCGAGTGCCTGCGCGTGCTGCGCCCGGGCGGCGTCCTGCTGATGTCGACGCCGAACCGGATCACCTTCACCCCCGGCAGCGACACCCCGCTGAACCCGTTCCACACCCGGGAACTCAACGCCGCCGAGATGACCGAGCTGCTGACCGAACAGGGCTTCGTCATGGAGGCCATGCTGGGCGTCTATCACGGCGCCGGACTGCGTGAGCTCGACGCCCGGCACGGCGGCTCCATCATCCAGGCCCAGATCGACCGCGCCGTGGCCGATGCACCCTGGCCCGCGGACCTGCTGGCCGACGTGGCCGCGGTGACCATCGACGACTTCGATCTGCTCGCAGCTGATGCCGCAAACAGCCCGAACATCGACGACAGCCTCGACCTGGTGGCAATCGCGGTGCGGCCGTGAGTGATTCATCGAGCACACCAGTACCGGGGATGTTCACCCTGGTGCTGCATACGCACCTGCCGTGGCTGGCCCATCACGGCCGCTGGCCGGTCGGTGAGGAGTGGCTGTACCAGTCGTGGGCGACGGCCTATCTGCCCCTGACGCGCGTGCTGCGCGAGCTGGCGGAGGAAGGCCGCGGTCACCTGCTGACGCTGGGCATGACGCCCGTCGTCACCGCCCAGCTCGACGATCCGTACTGCCTGGCGGGTATGCAGCAGTGGCTGTCCAACTGGCAGCTGCGCGCGCTGGAGGCGACGACCGTCCGCGACGGCGGCGGCGCCCCGGAGACCTTCAACTCACCGGAAGCGTTGCGCGCCTTCGGTGTTCACGAGCACCAGCAGGCCGGTGCGGCACTGGCCGAGTTCGCCGATCACTGGCAGCACGGCGGCAGCCCGGTCCTGCGGCAGCTCATCGGCGCGGGCACCATCGAACTGCTCGGCGGCCCGCTGTCGCATCCGTTCCAGCCGCTGCTCAACCCCCGGCTGCGCGAGTTCGCGCTGCGCGAGGGCCTGGCCGACGCCGGCGCCCGCTTCGCGCACACCCCCGGCGGCATCTGGGCGCCCGAATGCGCCTACGCCCCCGGCATGGAGACCGGCTACGCCGCCGCCGGCGTCACCCACTTCATGGTCGACGGCCCGTCGCTGCACGGCGACACCGCGCTCGGCCGTCCCGTGGGCGAGTCGGACGTCGTCGCCTTCGGTCGCGACCTGCAGGTCAGTTACCGCGTGTGGTCACCCAAGTCCGGCTACCCGGGGCACCCGGCCTACCGCGACTTCCACACCTACGACCACCTGACCGGCCTCAAGCCGGCCCGCGTCACCGGCCGCACCATCCCGTCGGAATCCAAGGCCCCGTACGAACCGGAACGGGCCACCGCCGCCATCGACGCGCACGTCGCGGATTTCGTGAACACCGTGCGGCGCCGACTACTCTCGGAGTCCGAGCGCACCGGCCGCCCGGCCCACGTCGTCGCCGCATTCGACACCGAGCTGTTCGGGCACTGGTGGCACGAGGGACCGGAGTGGCTGGGCCGGGTATTGCGCGCGCTGCCGGCCGCCGGTGTCCGGGTCGGCACCCTGTCGGACGCCATCGCGGGCGGCTTCGTCGGCTCCCCCGTCGAACTGCCGCCCAGTTCCTGGGGTTCGGGCAAGGACTGGCAGGTCTGGTCCGGCGAGCAGGTCGCCGACTTCGTGACGCTCAACGCCGAGGTCGTGGATACCGCGCTGACCACGGTGGACAAGGTGCTGGCACAGGATTCGGCGTACCCGGCACGTGACCGCGTGGCCGACCAGATCCTGCGGGAAGCCCTGCTGACCGTCTCGAGCGACTGGCCGTTCATGGTGAGCAAAGACACCGCGGCGGAATATGCTCGCTATCGCGCGCACCTGCACGCGCACGCCACCCGGGAGATCGCCGGTGCCCTCGCGTCTGGACGACGCGATCAGGCCCAGAAACTCGCGGAAGGTTGGAACCGCGCCGACGGACTGTTCGGCGCCCTGGACGCGCGGAGGTTGCCGCGATGAGCGCTTGCGCGAAGAGCCGAGTGCACCGATGAGCGCTTGCGCGAAGAGCAGAAGGCAACGATGAAAATCCTCATGGTCTCGTGGGAGTACCCACCCGTGGTGATCGGCGGCCTCGGACGCCACGTCCACCATCTGGCCGTCGAGCTCGCGGCCGTCGGCCACGAGGTCGTGGTGCTGTGTCGTCGCCCCGCGGGCACCGACCCCAGCACGCACCCCACCACCAACGAGGTGCACGAGGGTGTGTGGGTGATCTCGGCGGCCCTCGATCCGAACGAGTTCACCTTCGGCACCGACATGATGGCCTGGACCCTGGCCATGGGCCACGCCATGATCCGCGCCGGACTGAGCCTGCGCGACTGGACCCCGGACGTCGTACACGCGCACGACTGGCTGGTCGCCCACCCCGCCGTGACGCTGGCCGAGTTCTTCGACGTGCCACTGGTCTCCACCATCCACGCCACCGAGGCCGGCCGGCACTCCGGCTGGCTCTCCGGCCCGGTGAGCCGCCAGGTGCACTCGCTGGAATCGTGGCTCGTGCACGAGTCCGACTCGCTGATCACCTGCTCGGTGTCCATGGGCGAGGAGATCACCGAGCTGTTCGGACCCGAGCTGCCCGACGTGAGCGTCATCTGCAACGGCATCGACACCGCCGGCTGGCCGTTCGCCATGCGCCGCAAGCACGACGGCCCGGCCGAGCTGCTGTTCGTCGGCCGGCTGGAGTACGAGAAGGGCGTTCATGACGTCATCGCCGCGCTGCCGCGCATCCGGCGGACCCACCCCGGCACCACGCTGACCGTCGCCGGTGACGGCACGCAGTACGAGTGGCTGGTCGAGGAAGCCCGCAAGGCCAAGGTCACGAAGGCCGTGAATTTCGTTGGCCGCGTGGATCATTCAGGGCTACTGGAGCTGCTGCACCGGGCCGACGCCGCAGTCCTGCCGAGCCACTACGAGCCGTTCGGCATCGTGGCGCTGGAAGCCGCCGCGGCCGGGACGCCGCTGGTGACATCGAACGTCGGCGGGCTCGGCGAAGCGGTGATCAACGGCAAGACCGGCGTCTCCTGCCCGCCGCGCAACGTCGGCGCGCTGGCGTCCGCGGTCCGCAAGGTGCTCGACGACCCCGCGGGCGCGCAGCAGCGCGCCCTCGCCGCACGTGACCGGTTGAACCACGACTTCTCGTGGCAGACCGTGGCCGCCGAGACCGCGGATGTCTACCTGGCCGCCAAGCGCGGCGAGCGACTGCCGCACGCGCGTCGTCCCATCGTGGAGCGCCCGCTGCCCGACCGCGGCTGAGAGCTCGTCACCGCAAATCCATAGAACTGTCCCTTTTCCCTGGAAGAGGGACAGTTCTGTGCTGACTTGCGGACTTTCGACCCTTGACGCATATACCCCCCGGGGGTACAAACGGCAGGGTGTTCACTCGCCGTAGTTTCCTGATCGCCTCCGCCGTCACGGGCGCATCCGCGCTCGCCGGCGTCGCCGCGTGTAGCAAGACGCCCGCCGCGGCCGGCGGTATCGACCAGAAGGCCATCGCCGCTGCCGAGGCTGCCCGCCCGCACACCGGGCGCACCGTCTCGGTGGCGCTGCGCCCGCAGCCGGCCACCGTCGACCTCGGCGGTGTCACGGTGCAGACCCTCGCGTACGGCGATCAGGTGCCCGGCCCGCTGATCCGCGCGTCGGTGGGCGACGAGCTGTCGGTCCGCGTGTCCAACGGGCTCGACCATGACACGTCGGTGCACTGGCACGGCATCGCCCTGCGCAACGACATGGACGGCGCGGCACCCGCGACGCCGAACATCAAGCCCGGCAACGACTTCACGTACACGTTCTCGGCTCCGCATGCCGGCACCTACTGGGCGCATCCGCACACCGGCCTCGACGCGGACCACGGGCTGTACCTGCCGGTCGTCATCGACGATCCCGCGGAGCGCGGCCGCTACGACGCGGAATGGATTGTGGTCCTTGATGATTGGACCTCGGGTGCCGGTCAGTCGCCCCAGCAGATCTACGACGGCCTGCGCGCCATGGCCGGCATGGGACACATGGGCGGCCACGACATGAGCGGCATGGGTGACATGCCCGGTATGGCGGGAATGGCGACGAGCCCGCTGCTCGGCGGCGACGCCGGCGACGTCAAGTACCCCTACTTCGTCGCCAACGGCCGGATTCCCGCCGCACCAACGGTTTTCAACGCCAAGCCGGGTCAGCGCATCCGGCTGCGCATCATCAACGCCGGCGCCGACACCGCGTTCCGGGTCGCACTGGCGGGCCACCGCATGACCGTCACGCACACCGACGGCTTCCCCGTCGACCCGGTGAACGTGGACGCACTGCTGCTGGGTATGGGCGAGCGCTACGACGTCATCGTCACCGCGGGCGACGGCGTCTTCCCGTTGGTGGCGGTGGCCGAGGGCAAGGACAGCGCCGCGCGCGCCATCCTGTCCACCGGCGCCGGCACCGCGCCGGACGCCGCGTTCCGCCCCGCGGAGCTGAACCGGAAGATCGGCACCGTCGCCGACTTCACGGCCACCGGCGCCGTCGACCTCGGACCGATCACGCCGGACGTCACGCTGGCCGCGGAACTCACCGGGTCGATGATGAAGTACGACTGGGGCATCAACGGGCGGGGCTTCGACAACCGCACGGCGCTGACCATCCGGCAGGGACAGCGCGCCACCATGACCTTCACCAACTCGACGACGATGTGGCATCCGATGCACCTGCACGGGCACACGTTCCAGGTGCTACAGCCCGACGGCCGGCGCGGCCCACGCAAGGACACACTGATCGTGCTGCCCAGGCAGAAGCTGACCGTCGCGCTCGTCGCCGACAACCCCGGTGAGTGGATGCTGCACTGCCACAACGCCTATCACCAGGAGGCGGGCATGATGACGACGCTCGCCTACACGAGCTGAGTTACCGGGAGCTCTTCTTACGCTCGATGTCGGCCAGCGCCCGGGCGAGTTCCTCGCGTTCGGCGGCCGAGGTCTCCCAGTCCAGCTTGCGGTTCTTGACCACCTTGGCCGGGGCGCCGACCGCGATGGAGTAGTCCGGAATCTCGCCCTTGACCACCGCGTGGGCGCCGAGCACGCAGCCGCGGCCGATGCTGGTGTTGCGCAGGATGGTCACCTTGGCGGCGATCCAGGTGTCCGGCCCGATCCGCACCGGGCCCTTGATGATGCCCTGGTCCTTGATCGGCAGCTCCATGCTGTCCATCTTGTGGTCGAAGTCGCAGACGTAGCACCAGTCGGCCATGAGCGCCGACTCGCCGATCTCGATGTCCAGGTAGGTGTTGATGACGTTGTCGCGTCCCAGCACCACCTTGTCACCGAACCGCAGCGAGCCCTCGTGGCAGCGGATGGTGTTCTTGTCGCCGATGTGGACCCAGCGGCCGATCTCCATCTGCGCCAGCTCGGGCGTGCACTGGATCTCCACACCCTTGCCCAGGAACACCATGCCACGCGTGATGATGTGCGGGTTGGCCAGCTTGAACTTGAGCAGCCGGAAGTACCGCACCAGGTACCACGGGGTGTAGGCCTTGTTGTCGAGCACCCACTTCAGCGACTCACGGGTGAGGAACCGCGCCTGCCGCGGATCGCGCAGCCGCGAACCCCGCCATCGTTTGTGAATCGGTGCGCCCCACATCGTCGTCATGGCCGGAAAGCCTACGCGAGGCGAAATCGGACATTCGCGTGTCTCGGGCTAGTCTCGGGACTCGATGCCTGCACACCGAATCCGCCGCCTCGCCACCGTTGCTGTTGCCGCGGTCACGCTGACTGTTGCCGGGTGCGGCAACACCGACTCCTGGGTCAAGGCACACCCCTCGGACGGCTGGCCCGCGCAGTACGGCGACGCCGCCAACAGCAGCTACACCGCGCTGGCCGGGGCAAGCAGCCTGAAGCAGGACTGGGCCCGCTCGGCCAAGGGAAACATCGGCGCACAGGTGATCCTCGGCTCCGGCAGCTATCTGGCCATCAACGCGCAGTCGGCCAATGGTTGCTCCCTGATGGTGTGGGAAAGCGACCAGCACGGCCGCCAGCGCTGGTGCACCCGGCTGTGGCAGGGCGGCGGCATGTCCAGTCCCCTGTTCGACGGCTTCGACAACATGTACGTCGGCCAGCCCGGCGCGATCATGTCGTTCCCGCCGACGCAGTGGATCCGCTGGCGCCAGCCCGTGATCGGGATGCCGACGACACCGCGCATCCTGTCGCCCGGTCAGCTCCTCGTGGTGACGCATCTGGGCCAGGTGCTGGTGTTCGACGCGCACCGCGGCCAGACCATCGGCGCCCCGCTGGACCTCGTCAGCGGCGTCGACCCCGCCGACTCGGCGCGCGGCCTGGCCGACTGCCAGCCCGCCAAGGCGGCGTGCCCCATCTCGGCGGCGCCCGCCTACTCCCCTGACACCAACATGGTCGTCCTGGGCCTGTGGCAGCCGGGCACCGATGCCCCTGCCCTCGTCGGGCTGCGCTACCACGAGGGCCAGACGCCGCTGCTGACCCGCGAATGGAGCAGCACCGCGGTCGGAGGCGGCCCCATCGCCAGCCCGGTGCTGTCGGCCGACGGCAAGACCGTCTACGTCAACGGCCGCGACCAGCACCTCTGGGCGGTGAATTCCGCCGACGGCAAGGCCAAGTGGTCGGTCAACCTCGGCTTCCAGCCGCAGACGCCGCCGTCGGTGACGCCGGACGGTCTGGTGGTCGCCGGCGGCGGGCCGCAGACCAAGCTCACCGCGGTCAAGGACAAGGGCGACAAGGGCGAGGTGGCGTGGACGCGCAGCGACGTCGAGCCGCTGACGACGGCCACGCGCGCCGGCACCGACGTCGGGTACGTGGTGGTCCGGGACGGCCAGGCCGGCCAGGCGTTGGTCGTCTTCTCCCCCGCCGACGGCCACACCGTGAACAGCTATCCACTGCCGGGCGCCACGGGCTGGCCGGTCGGGGTGTCAGTCGGGCACGACAAGCGCGTCATCACCGCGACGAGCGACGGCCAGGTCTACGCGTTCGCCCCAGCCTGATCAGGGATTTGTGCACGATTTTCCGCGCTTGCCGCGGAAAATCGTGCACAAATCCCTAGGCGAGCATGGACTCGATCGGGGCTCGCGGCACCGTCACCTGCACCGCGCCGGCGGATTCCGGTAGCACCTGTCCCTGGCTGAAGAAGAAGATCAGCGAGTCGTTGGTGATCGCGAAGTTCTGGTAGGTCTCCGGATCCAGCCCGGCGGCCGGCGGCATCAGCACCGGCTGCGCTGACTGGCGGATCAGTTCGCCCTGAACCAGCGGCAGGATCACCGGAAAAGGTTGTGCGCCAGGTACGAACAGATTGTCGATGGTGATCGGCCTGCGCTGGACCAGGTCCCACGTGAACGTCTTGTAGAAGGTCTGCGGATGCGCACCGCCGACATCCTGGAACGTCTTGAACACGACCGACTGGGTGTTCCGGGGCGGGATCGCCGCGGTGTACTGCGTCGCGGTGGTGTCCAGCTCGTACGAGGTCTCGTGCGGTCCGGGCATCTTCGCGACGTTGACGTACCCGTCGCGGGTCTGCGTGATGTAGTCGACCACGGCCTGCTGATCCGGGTAGTCGATGGGATAGCTGATGTTGAGCGCGTAGCCGCGGGTGGTGTCGCGAATCTGACACATCCGTGAGCCGTCGACGACGCCGCCCAGCTCCGGGCATTTCGCCGGGGTCGCGGCCGCAAGAGGCATGCCGAGCCAACCGACCGCCCCTGTTGCAGCGATCACTGCGGCGAGTGCGGGAAGGCGCATCTGGTGAATCCTCCAGGGATCAAGAAATGGCGGCACGTCGCCGCCGGTTCCAGCGTACCTGTCGGCCCTACCCGTCCCGGCCATGAACTGCGACCTGGCGATTCAGCGCGACGGCCGGCAAATGAAGGCCGTCGGCCGGGCGGCGGCGCCCGCACCGATGCGCGTGATCACCACAGAGAGCTGCGCACCCGAGCGCTGCAGCTTCAGCTTGGCGCGCAACGCATCCGGGTCGATGTCGACGCCGCGCACCAGAATTTCGACGGCCGACGCCCCGTGCGCGGACAGCGCCTGCCGGAGCCGCTTCTCGTTGTAGGCGATCTGCTCGATGACCTCGAAACCCCTTGTGCCGCTTGGCAACTCGTCGCCAGACAGGTACGCGATCGCCGGGTCGAGCTGCCACAGGCCGTGCCGCGCCGCATAGTGGCGCACCAGACCGGCGCGCACCACCGCGCCGTCGGGGTCGACGATCCACCGCCCCGCGGGCCCCGAGGGACAGTCGCCGGGGTCGGCATCGGTGAATTCCTCGGCCACCTGGCCGTTCTTGTCGAGCACCGTGGCCCGGCGCGTAACGCCGGATGGCGCCAGCCCCGGTGACCACAGACAGGCCTCCCGGACGCTGCCGGCCAACGACGTGATCTGCACCTCGCCGCTGAATCCCAGCTCGGCCAGTTGGCCGAAATCGACGCCGGGAGCGCATTTCACCACCAGGTCGCGGCCCTGGTAGACCTCGAGCAGCTCGTCCAGCGGCGGGGCGTAATCACGGGGGTCGAACTTGCGGCGCCCCGAACTGCGCCGCGCCGGGTCGACGACCACCACGGTGTCCCGCGTGATCGGGCGGAGCGCGTCCGCGCGGCACAGCAGCGCACGGTCGCCCACGTTGTGCCGCGCCATGGCCAGCCGGACCGCGTCCAGGTCGCTGCCGACGAGATGCGACGCCGAATCAGCCGAATTACTCAGGGCGGCAAGTTCTGTCCCGACGGAACACGTCGCATCGTGCACGACGCGGCCGGACAACCGCCGCGCCCGATGAACGGCGACGGCCCCGGCCGTGGCCTGCTGCAGCGCCTCGTCGGTGAACAGCCAGCCGGTGACGTCGCCCAGCTCGGCCAGTTTGGCGACGGCCCGGCGCCGCAGCAGCACGGTCTCGACCAGAACCGCCGCACGGTCACCGAAACGCGAACGCGCCCAGGCGATGTCGGATACCCGGTGGGCATCGGTCAGGGGCCGGGCGGCCACCTCGGCGAGCGCCTCCTGACCGGGTCCGGTCAGGTAGGCGACATCGTCGAGTGTGAAGGCATAGCCGCTCACGTCAGAGCGTCAGGGGGGCGGGGTCCGTCAGGACGGCTTGACCCCGGTGATCATGACGTTGTAGAACCAGCCCTTCGGCACGATGTGGCGCCACACGTTGGCGTCGAACCAGCTGAGCGTGGTCCAGCCGCCGAAGGCGAACTTGGCCCAGCCCCAGCCGAGCTTGCCCGGGGGCACCGTCGACTCGAAGGTCCGCACCGGCCAGCCCAGCATGGCGGCGGTGAATTCCTCACTGGCGGTGGCGACTTCGACCGCACCGGCGTTGGTCGCCATGCGCTCCAGGTCGGCGGGCTCGAAGGTGTGCAGGTCGACGATCCATTCGAGCGCGGCGGCGCGCGAGTTCTCGTCGAGCTCCTCCTGCGGCCGGCGCCAGGACGCCAGGCCCGGCAGCTTCATGGCCGCGACGGTGGTCTTCCAGGTCAGGTCGGCCAGGCGACGGGCGTAGAAGTTGCCGACGGTGGTGGGCTCGCCGGCGAAGATGAACCGGCCGCCCGGCTTGAGCACGCGGACGACCTCGCGCAGCGACAGCTCGACGTCGGGGATGTGGTGCAGCACCGCGTGTCCGACGACGAGGTCGAAGGTGTTGTCCTCGTAGGGAATTCCCTCCGCGTCGGCGACACGGCCGTCGATGTCCAGACCGAGGGCCTTGCCGTTGCGGGTGGCCACCTTGACCATGCCCGGAGACAGGTCGGTGACCGAGCCGCGGCGCGCGACGCCGGCCTGGATCAGGTTCAGCAGGAAGAAGCCGGTGCCGCAACCGAGCTCGAGGGCGCGGTCATACGGCAGCTGGCGCTGGACCTCGTCGGGGACGATGGCGTCGAAGCGACCGCGGGCGTAGTCGATGCACCGCTGGTCGTACGAGATCGACCACTTGTCGTCGTAGCTCTCGGCTTCCCAGTCGTGGTACAGGATCTGCGCCAGCTTGGTGTCGTGGCGGGCCGCCTCGACCTGCTCGGCCGTCGCGTGCGGGTTGGGTGCCTGGTCAACTACCTCGGATACCTTGGCGGCAGCGTCGGCTGCGGCGACCTCGGACGTCTGGTCGGTACTCGTCATGCAGGTCAGCCTAACTGCCCCGTCACCGGGAGTTCACATCCACGGTTCTGTTCACCCGCTGAGCACGGGTTCAGCGAACCGCGAACGCCGCCTTTGCTGTGGCCAGCGCCTCGGGCGACGAGTCGAGGAACCTGCGCGCCCACTTGTGCGCCTCGTCGTAGACGTGGTCGGGCGCCACGAGTTGGTCGACCAGACCCAGGGCCACGGCTTCCTCGGCACCGGCGAACCGGCCACTGAACACCAGGTCCTTGGCCCGGCTGTCGCCGACGGCCGCGGCCAGCCGCGCCGCAGCGCCCTCGGCCGGTGCCCGGCCCGACAGGATCTCGGTCGACCCGACCTTCACGTTGTCGCCGCTGATGCGCCAGTCGGCCGCGAGCGCCAGCGTCAGGCCACTGCCCAGCGCGTAGCCGGTGACGGCCGCGACGGTGGGCCGCGGAATGGCGGCGACGGCGTCGACCGCGGCGCGGCACACCGCGCCCGCGACGCGGGCCTCGGCCGCATCGAGGGTGCTGGTCTCGTGGTCGTCGTCACCGGTGCAGAAGACCTCGTGGCCGCCGTACACGATGACGGCGGTGACGTCGGACCGCTGGCCCAGCTCCTCGGCGGCCGCGGCGACCTCCCGGCACATCTGGCGGGTCAGCGCATTGCGCGGCGGTCGGGCCAGCAGCAGGGTCCCGATGCCGTCGGTGACGTGGATTTCGACGAATTCCGCGGCGAACTCACGCTTGGTCATCACTGCGCCCTACCGGCGCGCGCCGCCTTGTACCGCTCGGCATCGAAGAACTCGATGTCCCACGTGCCCTCGCCCATGGTGAGCACCGGTTCGATCGGCTCGATCTTCCGCTCGTCCTTGAGCAACTGACCGACCGTGCGGCCGTCCAGCGAGCTCAGTTGCGTCCACGTGGGCGGCAGCAGGAACGAATGCCCCTGCGCGAACTCCTCCAGTGCGGCCGCGGGCGTACGCCACGCGACGTGGTCGCTCTCGGTGTTGTTGCCGTCGGCGCGCTGGCCGGCCGGCAGGGCACCGACGAAGAAGAACGTGTCGTAGCGGCGGGTGCGTTCCTCTTTGGGGGTGATCCAGTTGGCCCACGGCCACAGCAGGTCGGCGCGCAGCACCAGCTTCTCGCGGGCCAGGAACTCCCCGAACGACAGTTCACGGCTTTCCAGCGCGGCCCGGGATTCGTGGTAGACGGTCGCGTCGGAGACGATGCCGTCCGGATCGTCGGCCGGCCCGGCGAACAGCACCCCGGATTCCTCGAAGGTCTCGCGGGCGGCGGCGCACACCAGCGCGCCGGCCAGCACCGGGTCGACGCCGAACCTCTCGGCCCACCAGGTGCGGTCGGGTCCGGTCCAGGCAATGTCGGCGTCACGGTCGCGCTCGTCGACCCCGCCGCCGGGAAACACCGTCATGCCGCCGGCGAAGGCCATCGACATGGTGCGGCGCATGAGGAAGACCTCGATGCCGGGCGCACCGTCGCGCACCAGCATCACGGTCGCGGCCGGCCTGGGATGCAGGGGGTCGAGTTCGGTCATATACGCCTCCTGTGCGCCGCGCGGCTGCGGGTACGACGGGCGAAGTACCGCCCGTCGATGTACTCCAGGGCGATCGACTGACCGAAGGCCTGGGAGAGATTCTCGGACGTGAGCACGTCGGGCAGCAGCCCGGAAGCGATCGCCCGCCCCTCGGAGAGCAGCAGGCAGTGCGTGAAGCCCTCCGGGATTTCCTCGACGTGGTGGGTGACCAGCACGGAGGCGGGTGCGTCGGCGTCGGCGGCCAGATCAGCCAGCCGGGCCACGAGTTCTTCCCGCCCGCCGAGGTCCAGTCCGGCCGCCGGCTCGTCGAGCAGCAGCAGCTCCGGGTCGGTCATCAGCGACCGCGCGATCAGCACCCGCTTGCGCTCACCCTCGGACAGGGTGCCGTAGCGGCGGTCGGCGAGGTGTTCGGCGCCGATGCTCTCCAACGTGTCCAGCGCCCGGTTGTAGTCGACGTCGTCGTACTGTTCGCGCCACCGGCCAAGCACGGCATAACCGGCGGAGACCACCAGGTCGCGCACCACTTCGTCGTCGGGTATTCGCTGCGCCAGCGCCGAACTGCTGAGCCCGATCCGCGACCGCAGCTCGGACATGTCGGTGCGGCCCAGCCGCTCACCGAGCACGAACGCCGTGCCCGTCGACGGATGCTCGACGGCGGCGGCCATGCGCAGCAGCGACGTCTTGCCCGCGCCGTTGGGACCGAGAACGACCCAGCGCTCATCGAGTTCCACCGACCAATCGATCGGGCCGACCAGGGTGGCACCGCCGCGGCGCAGCGTGACGCCCGAGAATTCGATCAACAGGTCGTCGTCGACGGAGTCGATCAATTGGTCGGAGTCGGGCGGGCCATCTGGCTTTACGAGGTTGTCGTTGAGGGCGCCGGGCACTCGCTCATCGTAGCCACGGCCGGTTCGGCTGCCCGGTCCCCCACCACGTGCGCCCATCCGCTGGCCGCGAGCCAGCGGCTCGGGGTGCACCGCAGCACCAGTTGCACCAGCGGCCCAATCCCCAAGGCGTACACGACGGTTCCGACGCCGACGGTGCCGCCGAGGAGCCAGCCGGTGGCCAGCACCGTCACCTCGATGCCGGTGCGGACCAGCCGCACCGACCATCCGGTCCGGGCCACCAGCCCGGTCATCAGTCCGTCGCGTGGTCCCGGCCCCATCCCGGCACCGATGTACATCACTGTGCTCACGGCGTTGAGCACCACGGCGCCGACCATCATCGCGGTGCGCACCGGCAGCGTCGCCGGCTGCGGCAGCACCATCAGGGCGGCGTCGACCACGACGGAGATGATGATGACGTTCGCGACGGTGCCGACGCCCGGCCGGTTCCGCAGCGGGATCCAGCCGAGCAGCACCACGACGCCGACGAGCGCCGTGGCGCCGCCGATGGTCAGTCCGGTGTGCTGGGCCAGGCCCTGGTGGAAGACGTCCCACGGGTCCAGGCCCAGGCCGGCCCGCACGAACAGTGCCATCGACAGGCCGTAGCCGCTCAGCCCCGCCAGCAGCAGCACCGAGCGGATTGTCAGGCCGGTCCCGCTGACGCGTTTGGCCGCTGCCGTCACCGGTGGTCCTGGAAGCGAGCGCGGATGGCGTCCAGTTCGTGACGCACCCGGGCGGCATCCAGATCACGGACATCGGCGCGGTTGTCGCGCCTCGACCGGGCTCGCTTCTCAGCCAGTTTTGATAGCCAGTTCGTTCGCATGCCCCCAGTTTTCCGGCCAACTGGCTTGCCATTCAATAGCCAGTTGGCCGATACTGGCTTCAATGTCGATCGAGATGTCAGCCAGATCACTTGACGAAGTCCTTCTGGCACGCGAATTGGGCAACTGGCGCACCTCCAGCCTCAGCGGCCCCGCCTATCTGGGCCTGGCCGATGCCATCCGCCTACTCATCGTCGACGGCCGGCTTCCCGTCGGCGCCCGGTATCCCAGCGAGCGCGCACTGGCCGACGCCCTGCGCGTGTCCCGCACCACCGTCACCGCGGCCTATGCCCAGCTGCGCGAGGACGGCTATCTCAACGCCCGCCGCGGAGCCCGCAGCACCACGGCGCTGCCGCCCACCGCACCGACGACCAGTCCGGCCCCCCTCACCAGGACCGGCACGCTGAGCCTGGCCGACGCCGCCCCCTCGGCGCCGGCGGCCGCCACCATCGAGGCATTCACGCGCGCCGCCCAGCGCCTGGCACCGCACTTGCACGACATCGGCATCGAACTCACCGGCGTCGCCGAACTTCGCCAGGCCATCGCCGAAAGATATTGCGCCAGGGGGCTTCCCACCGAGCCCGACGAGATCATGGTGACCACCGGAGCCCTGCACGCGATCAATCTCATACTGGCCACCTACGCCCGCCCGGGCGACCGCGTGCTGATCGAGCAACCGACGTACCACGGCGCCATCTCGCTCATCGCCGCGTCCGGAGCCCGCCCGGTGCCCGTCAGCATGGCCGAAGACGGCTGGGAACTGGATGCCGTGCAGGCCGCCATGCGGCAACTGGCACCGAATCTGGCCTACCTGATCGTCGACAACCACAATCCGACCGGGCTGAGCCTGCCGGCCGCGGGACGCGAGCGCCTCGCGCGCATCATCTCCGAGACCCGGACTCGCACCATCATCGACGAGACCATCTGCGACATCTGGCTGGACGAGCCGCTGCCGCCGCCACTGGCCTCCTACCTGGAGAGCCGTCGCGACCTGGTGATCACCGTCGGTTCGATGTCGAAGTCCTTCTGGGGTGGACTGCGGGTCGGCTGGATTCGCGCCGAAAGGTCCACCCTGGCCGCCATCGCCGCGGTGCGGCCGACCATCGACCTGGGCACCGCCATCGTCGAACAACTCGCCTCGGCCGATCTGCTCCGCCAGGCCGACACCGTGCTGCCGGCCCGCCGCGACATGCTGCGGGCCCGGCGGCAGCTGGTGAGTTCGCTTCTGCAGGAACAACTTCCGGACTGGACGGCGAGCCCGTGCCACGGCGGCATGTCGATGTGGATGCGGCTGCCCGCACCCATGAGTTCAGCGCTATCGGCCGCAGCGTCCCGGATGGGGCTCGTCATCCCCGCGGGTCCACGATTCGGCGTCGACGGCACCCTGGAGCGCTTCATCCGGGTGCCCTTCACACAGCCCGAGGAGCGGCTACACGAATCGGTTGCGGTGCTGGCTCAGGCCTGGCGCAGCGTCACCGGCTCCGGTACGCCGGACGCGCACGCACTCGTCGTCTGAGGGGCCCTGAGAACTTACTGCTGGCTCTGGATCAGGCCGATGCAGGTGCCGATGTGCTCGGGCGTGCAGGGAATGCCGTTGACCGTCTGCAGGCCGCCGACCGACTGGGTGATCTGCGCGCCCGTGCCGCTGTTGGACGTCTGCGGCGGCACCGCCTGCGGGCCACTGCCATTCGCCGTGCCCTTGACGCACACGCCTTCGAAGTGGCTCGGCACGGTCCCCCAGGGGCACGCGTAGGCCGGCGCGGCCGCCGTCACCGAGACGACCGACAAGGGGCCGGCGACCAACGCGACAGCACTCACACCAACCAGAACCGCACGCTTCATGTCACCATCTCCCACACGCTTACGCAGCAAATCAATATCAATAGTCACCACTGTAACGCGACAGCGGCCCCGGTGTGCCCTCGCCAGGGAATCCCTACGGAATGTCCACCCGCCGCACCACACCGTCGACGGCGTCGGCGGCCTCGATCTCGCCACGCGTGATGCCCAGGATGAACAGCACGGTGTCCAGATACGGGTGGTTCAGCGACGCGTCGGCAACAGCGCGCAGCGCGGGCTTGGCGTTGAACGCCACCCCGAGCCCCGCGGCCGACAGCATGTCGATGTCGTTGGCGCCGTCACCCACCGCGACGGTCTGCTCCATCGGCACACCCGCCTGGTTGGCGAAATCGCGCAGCGCCTTGGCCTTGCCCGGGCGGTCGACGATCGGGCCGGTCACCCGGCCGGTCAGCTTGCCGTCGACGATCTCGAGGTGGTTGGCGGCGACGAAGTCGAGCATCAGTTCCTCGGCCAGCGGCTCGATCACCTGACGGAACCCGCCCGACACCACACCGCAGTGGTAACCCAGCCGGCGCAGCGTGCGCAGCGTGGTGCGGGCCCCCGGGGTCAGCTCGATCTGGTCGGCGACCTCGTCGACCACCTCGGCCGGCAGGCCGGCGAGCGTGGCCACGCGTTCGCGCAGCGACTCCTCGAAGTCCAGTTCACCGCGCATGGCGGCTTCGGTGATGGCCGCGACCTTGGCCTCGGCGCCGGCGCGCGCGGCCAGCATCTCGATGACCTCGCCCTGGATCAGCGTCGAGTCGACGTCGAACACGATGAGCCGCTTGGCCCGGCGGGCCAGGCTGTAGTCCTCGAGCGCGATGTCGACGCCCTCGTCGACGGCCACGCGGGCCAGCGCGGTTTGCAGCTGCGTGTACGCCCCGCCCACCGGCGGCACCGACACCCGCAGCTCCAGCCCCGTCACCGGGTAGTCGGAGACGCCGCGGATGAAGTCGATGTTGACCCCCAGCGCGGCGACCTCGCGGGCGACGACGGTGAACGCCTCGGCGGTGATGGGCCGGCCCAGCACGACGATGGTGTGGGTCGACGGTTCGGTCAGGACGGGCTGATCGTCACTGCTGTCGATCGCGACATCGAGTCCCAGCTCACCGATGGCCTGTTGCACGTCGGCCCGCAGCACCTCGCCGGCCACCTCGGCCGGCACCGCAACCAGCACGCCGAGTGTCAGGCGGCCACGGATGACCACCTGCTCGACGTTCAGCAGCTCGACGTTGTGCCGCGACAGCACGCCGAACAGCGTCGACGTCACGCCCGGCTGGTCGAGACCGGTGACGGTGATGAGCACTGATCCGTTTGGCATTCCTGCCTGCGTCATCTGTCAAGTCCCCTAACGCAGAACCGCCCGCGCCTTAGGCGCGGGCGGGTCGGCTGATTCCTAGTGGTGCGATCGACCGATGTGCGCTTCGGCGCGCATCCGCTCGACCATGTGCGGGTAGTGCAGCTCGAACGCCGGGCGCTCCGAACGGATTCGGGGCAGCTCGGTGAAGTTGTGCCGCGGCGGCGGGCAGCTGGTGGCCCACTCCAGGGAGTTGCCGTAGCCCCACGGGTCGTCGACCACGACGGGCTCGCCGTACCGCCAGCTCTTGAACACGTTCCACACGAACGGCAGCGTGGACAGGCCCAGGATGAAGGCACCGATGGTCGAGATCACGTTCAGCGTGGTGAAGCCGTCGGTGGGCAGGTAGTCGGCGTAACGACGCGGCATGCCCTCGTCACCGACCCAGTGCTGGACCAGGAAGGTGGTGTGGAAGCCGATGAAGGTCAGCCAGAAGTGCAGCTTGCCCAGACGCTCGTCGAGCAGCCGGCCCGTCATCTTCGGGAACCAGAAGTAGATGCCCGCGTAGGTGGCGAACACGATGGTGCCGAAGAGCACGTAGTGGAAGTGCGCGATGACGAAGTAGCTGTCCGTCACGTGGAAGTCCAGCGGCGGGCTGGCCAGCAGCACGCCCGACAGGCCACCGAGGAGGAAGGTGATCAGGAAGCCGACCGAGAACAGCATGGGCGTCTCGAAGGTCAACTGGCCCTTCCACATGGTGCCGATCCAGTTGAAGAACTTGATACCGGTCGGGACCGCGATCAGGAACGTCATGAAGGAGAAGAACGGCAGCAGGACGGCGCCGGTGGCGTACATGTGGTGCGCCCACACGGCGACCGACAGGGCGGCGATACCGAGCGTCGCGTAGATCAGGGTGGTGTAACCGAAGATCGGCTTGCGGCTGAACACCGGGAAGATCTCGGAAACGATGCCGAAGAACGGCAGCGCGATGATGTACACCTCGGGGTGGCCGAAGAACCAGAACAGGTGCTGCCACAGCAGGACGCCACCGTTGGCGGGGTCGTAGATGTGGGCGCCCAGGTGGCGGTCGGCGGCCAGGCCGAACAGCGCGGCGGTCAGCAGCGGGAAGGCCAGCAGCACCAGGATCGAGGTCACCAGGATGTTCCAGGTGAAGATCGGCATGCGGAACATCGTCATACCCGGGCAGCGCATGCAGACCACGGTGGTGACCATGTTGACGGCACCCAGGATGGTGCCCAGACCACCGACGGCCAGGCCGACGATCCACAGGTCGCCACCGGCGCCGGGCGAGTGGATCGCGTCGGTCAGCGGCGAGTAGGCGGTCCAGCCGAAGTCAGCGGCACCACCGGGGGTGATGAAGCCGGCGATGGCGATCATGGCGCCGAACAGGAACAGCCAGAATGAGAAGGCGTTCAGGCGCGGGAACGCGACGTCCGGGGCGCCGATCTGCAGCGGCAGCACCAGGTTCGCGAAGCCGAACACGATCGGGGTGGCGTAGAACAGCAGCATCACGGTGCCGTGCATGGTGAACAGCTGGTTGAACTGCTCGTTGCTCAGGAACTGCAGTCCCGGCATGGCCAGCTCGGTGCGCATGAACAGCGCCATCAAGCCACCGATGAAGAAGAACACGAAGCAGACGACGCAGTACATGATGCCGATCAGCTTGTGATCGGTGGTGGTCACCAGCTTGTAGATCAGGTTGCCCTTGGGGCCCATACGCTCCGGGAACGGGCGACGAGCCTCGAGTTCTCCGATTGGGGGCGCTTCGGCTACCAACAGATCCTCCAAATGTTCCGGGCGAATAGTTCGAGCACACGGGGCATCCCATGTTGTCTGCCGGTGATCTTATCCCCCATTGCACAGCCTTGCGGCGAGGGTCCTACAAACTGTCGTAATTGGCTGGACCGGCCGCCGGCACCGGCGTGGCGCCGGCGGCCGCGACCGCGCCTCATCTGGGCCGGACCGCCTGAGTGTTACCGTCGGCCACGTGCAGTTTCCGACTCCCCGTACCCGGCAGGCCAGCGCGAGCGCAGTGGTCCTCACCGCCCTCAGCGCGGCAGCCGCGACCGTCCTGACGGGCTGTTCGGGCCACACCAGCGACCGGCCGACGGCGAACTCAACTCCCATCACCAGCACCACGCGTATCGCCACCTCCGGCGTGTTGGGCAACCAGCGTCGGCCCGACGACTCATGCGCGCCGGCCCCGGCAGCACTCGAGGACGGCCCGCCGACGCGCTCGGTGCACCATGCGGCGGGCGACACGGACGTCAAGGCCGACCCGCAGCGCATCGTCGTGCTCTCGGGCACCGCACTCGACGCGCTGTGCGCGCTGGGACTGCAGTCCCGCGTCGTCGCCGCGGCGACCCCGACGGATTCCTCGGGCCAGACCTCATACCTGGGCACCGTCATCCACAACGCGCCGACGGCGGGCACCCGGAGCGCGCCCGACATGGCGGCCATCAAGGGCGCCAATCCCGACCTGATCATCGGCTCGCAGGCGTCGGCGACGTCGGACACCTACGGCGCCTTGTCGGCGATCGCGCCGACCGTGCTCACCGGACCGTCCGGCGCGGCCTGGCAGGACGATCTGCGCATGGTCGGTGCGGCCACCGGTCGCGGCGTCGCAGCCGGCGCACTGGTCGACGGATTCAACGCCGACGCCTCGAAGGTCGGCGGACAGAACGACGCCCCGCATTTCCAGGTGTCGGTCGTGCAACTGACCGAGGGCACCATGCGGGTCTGGGGCGCGAACAACTTCCCCGGCAGCGTGCTGGCCCGGATCGGCGCGGATCGGCCTGCGCCACAACGTTTTACCGACAAGCCATACCACGAGATCGACATCTCGAAGCTGCGTCCCAGCACCGATTTCTCGTCGGCCGACGGTGACATCGTCTATCTGTCGTTCGATTCCCCGGCGGCCAAGGCCAAGGCCGCCGCGTTGCTCGACAGCCCGGCCTGGAAGAAGCTCGCCGCCACCCGCGACAACCGGGTGTTCGTGGTGAACAACGAGGTGTGGCAGACCGGCCAGGGCATCGTGGCCGCGCGGGGCATGCTCGACGACCTGCACTGGCTCAACGCGCCCATCAACTGATCACTCGACACCTTGCAACGCCTGCTGGCCGAACTGTCCCAGCTCCAACGAGCCGTCGGGCAGCACCAGCTCACCCGACTCGATGCGCTGCCGCAGATAGGCAAAGGTCTGTGCGGTCTGCGCGAACAGGTGCTCGCCCGCCCGGAGGGCCGGGCGCAGCTTGGCATCTGGTGACGCGAACTGTGGGAGCGGTTTCACCTCGGTGTGGTAGTCGACGTTGAAGAACAGCGGGAACGAATACCGCTCCTCGGCGACCTTGCGGACCCGGTGGCTCGTGGCGACGAAAGCGCCGTTGGTCCACAGCTCCAGCAGGTCCCCCACGTTGACGACGAACGTCCCGTCGACCGGTGGCACGTCGATCCACTCGCCCGCCCCGTTGAGCACCTCGAGGCCGGGGGCCGTCGGCTTGAGCAGCGTGAAGCATTCGTAGTCGGTGTGCGCGCCGATCCCGACGCTGTCGTGCGCGTCGGGGTTGTACGGATAGTGGATGAGCCGCAGCTGGCTCGGCGTCTTGGTGGCGTGCCGGGAGAACACTTCGGGGTCCTCGCCGAGGGCGACGGCGAACGCCCACAGCAGCCGCTGCCCCACGGCCAGCACCGCCTGGTAGTAGGCGGTCACCGCACTGGCGAACCCGGGTAGGTCCGGCCAGGTGTTGGGGCCCAGCATGGGATTGCCGGCCAGATGGTCCGGATCGTCGGCCGGCAGATCCAGCGCGGTGTCGAACGCCTCCTTCAGGTCCGGGACGGTGCCCTCCAGACCCTCCTCGCCGACCGGCACATACCCGCGGTGACAGCGGGACAGCCCGATGTAGTCCCGCATCTTTTCCTCGACCGGCAGCGCGAAGTACTCCTTCACCGCTGCCAGCATCGCGTCGAACAACGACTCGTCGATGCCGGTGCCGCTGATGTAGAAGAAACCGACATCGGCCGCCGCCCGGCCGATCTCGGTGGCCACGCGGTCCCGCTCGGCGCGTTCGGGTGACGACAATCCGCTGATGTCGATGATCGGCACCGACGTGAATGACGTTACGCCACTCATGAATTCACTTTCCCTTCCGAGTTGTCCACCGTCCAGCGCACGCCGTTGGCCTGGATTTGGTCGCCGACAGAGACGCTGCCGGTCATGTCGATGCCGAGAGCACGGTGCTCGGCGCCACCCACGGCGCCGAGCAGCACCCCGGTGTGGTCGGCCCAGCCGAACATGGCGCCGACCCGGACCAGTAGCGCCGATGCCGAGGCGGGCCCGCACAGCCGCAGCGCGCCCGTCGGACCTGCCTCGGCGGTGTCGCGGACCCAGTGCTCGATGTAGTGTTCGTGCACGCCCGTCTCGACGAGAATGTCGCCCTCCCAGTGCATTACGCCGGCATCAGGATGTGGACCCGGCGTCGTGGCGTCGAACTCGCGATGCCACTCGAAGACGTCGGCCACCTGGTGCAGGGTGCCCGCGAAACCGCGGGAGTCCACATAGGCCGTCGGCCCCTGCAGCCACAGCACACCCGGTGCGGTGTCGCGGGTGCCGTCGGTGTCTATCAACAGGGTGCGGCGCCAGAGGCCCGCGCACTCGGTCAGTAGTGGTGTCATGACGATTCCTCCCATCGGCACTGCAGCGTCCGTAGCCCGTCGGTGGTGGGCACCCCCACGGCCCGCACCCGGGCAAGCCCGCCGTCCGGGTAGGCCTGCACGCGCAGGGCCGCCACATCGGGCACGTCGACCGGGAACACCTGGCGCGCATCGGCGAGCAGTCGCGTTCGGGGCAACACGGGGATATCGAAAGCGACCATCCCCCAACCATGTTCGCGATCGGGACGGCCGCGACTGCCCAGCACCGAAACCTCGAGGCTGGCATTGAACACGAAGTACGAGGTGTCGACCTCGATCCGGCGCAGGTCGGCGGGAACGGCGAACGAGATGATCACCGCGTCATGGGTGTCCGGTCCGACGTCACGGCGCCGGCGCGCCTCCCACCCGTCGCCCATGTTGTGCGGCCGGTTCGGCAGGATCAGCGACGTGGCACTGGAATAGAAGCTGTCGCTGCACCATTCGACGCGGCCGCCGTTCTCCAGGCCGGACACCTCGACGGTGATATCGCTCCAAGACGCGGGGTGCGGCACCACCTCGCCGTACGCCCGCAGCCGGGCGACGCCGCCGTCGGACCGCAGCCGCAACCGCAGATGCGTCCACCGCCGGCGGTCCCGGACGGCCAACAGATTATGCGAATCAGCCTTGAGCACAGTCGATTCCACGATCTCTGTCCACGTGACGGCCGGGTCGGTCGGATCGTCGGCGCGCTCCAGACTGCAGGCGTCCACCGCGCAGGCGCTCGGGTGATTACCCGAGAAGAACCGGGTGTCCACGTCGACGGCGTGCAGCCGGCCGGGTGTCCCCAGCCGGATGATCGCCCAGTCGCCGGCGCGGCCGGCGTGGCGGCGGGTCTCCCAGCCGTCGACCACTTCGCCGCGCAGGTCGAAAGTGCCGGGTACGAAAGCGGGTTCGGCCGGGTCGACGAGCCGCTCCTTGAATCCGAACGATTCGTCACTGGCCGCCACCACACTGCCGCCGACGCGGCGTGAGGCGAGATCGATGTCGGTCATAGGCCCAGCGCTTCCGACAGCGGCCAGTGGCTGCGTGGATTGTCCGGGCCCGGCGCGAACACGCCGGCCTTGCTGGTGGACAGCCCCAGCCCGACGACAGCCTGCGCGAGGGCCACGGCGGCGGACACCCCGTCGACCGCGGGCACCCCGAGTTTGGCCGAGATCGCCGCCGTCACTCCCGCCATCCCGGCGCACCCCAGGCAGATCACGTCGGCGCCGTCCGCGCTGACGGCGCGCGCCGCTTCGTCGACGATCGCCTGTACGGCGCCGGCGGGGTCGGCGTCCACGTCCGCCGTGCTCAGGCCGCAGGCGCGGACCGAGGCGCAGTGCGCGTTCAGGCCGGCCAGCAGCAGCCGATCCTCGATGGGCGGGATCGACCGGGCGAGGGTGGTGATCACCGAGAACCGACGACCGATCAGGTGCGCGACGTGCGCGGCGCATTCGGCGATGTCGAACACCGGCACCGTCAGCATCTCGGCGAGAGCGTCGCGGCCGTGCTCGCCGAATCCGGCCAGCACGACGGCGTCGAAGTCGAAGTCACCGGACCGGGTCAGCCGGGCCACCACGTCCATCACCCCGACCGCGGAAAGGTAACTCTCGGCGGACGAGTCGATGGCTGCCGCCCCGAAATACGTTGACGTGCAGACGATCTCGGTATCCGCATGCGCCACAGAGCGCGCGGCGGCCGCGATCTCGGCGGTCATCGCGGCCGAGGTGTTCGGGTTGAGCACCAGGATTCTCATGCCGGCTCCCCCACCAACGCCGGCACGCCGGCGACCCAGGTCTGCAGTACCGAACCGCGCAGCGCGACACCGTCATACGGGCTGACCGGATGCCGGTGCCGCAGCGTCGTCGCCCGCACGGTGTCAAGGGCACCAGGATCGAAGGCACACAGGTCGGCCCGCAACCCCACCGCGATCCGCCCTCGATCGGGGTAACCGGCCAGCGCGGCGGGGCGTTCCGACATCCACCGGCTGAGATCGGCCAGCCCGAAGCCACGTACGGCGGCCTGCGTCCACACCGCGCGCGGGCTGAGCTGCAAGGAGCTGATCCCGCCGAATGCCCGCCCGAAATCCCCGTCGCCCTTGAGCCGCGGCGCGCACGGCGAATGGTCGGACACCACCAGGTCCAGGGTGCCGTCGTGCAGCGCGGACCACAGCAGTTCGCGGTTGGCACCGTCCCGCACGGGCGGGCAGCAGGCGAATTCGGTGCCACCGTCCGGCACCGCCTCGGCGGCGAATGTCAGGTAATGCGGGCAGGTTTCGGCCGTCACCGGAATCCCGGCGCGCTTGGCCTCGGCCAACCTGACCAGCACCGTGGCGCTGGAGACGTGCACGATGTGTGCCCGGGCCCCGGTCGCCGCCGCGGCGTCGATCACCGAGGCCGCGGCATCGTCTTCGGCGGCGTCGGGTCGCGACGCCAGGAACGACCGGTATTCCCGGCCCGACGGCAGTGGCCCGGCATCGATCACCCGGTTACTTTCGGCATGGACCAGCAGCACCGACCCCAGTTCGGCGATGCACGCCATGGCGTCCCGGAATTGCGGCGGGCTCAGGTGCGGAAAATTCGGGTTGCCCGAGTCGGCGAGAAAACACTTGAAGCCGCGCACCCCGGCCCGCGCCAGATCGGCCAGGCGGTCCAGGTTATCGGGCACCACCCCGGCCCAGTAGCCGACGTCGACGTGGCAATTACCCTCTGCCGTGGCCTTTTTGGTGTCGAGCGCCGCGACGCTCGTGGTCACCGGGTCGCAGTCCAGTGGCATGTCCACCACCGTGGTGATGCCCGCCGCGGCCGCCGCCGCGGTGGCGGTCTCGAACCCCTCCCAGTCGGTACCCGGGTCGTTGATGTGGACGTGCGTGTCGACGAAACCCGGCAGCAGCACCACCGATTCGGGCAACCGGAGGTCTTCCACCGCAGCGCAATCGGCGTCGACCTCGCCGACGAATGCGATGCGACCACCGTCGATCCCGACGGCGGCCGGGACCTGGTGACCGTCGACGAGCACCCGGCCGGCGCGCAGTACGCACTCCATCACGGCGCACCGAACCTGTGGTGAAAATGCTCGGTGAGCTCGGGCCACACATGCGGGTCATGGCCGGGAATCAGCTGAAACCCCCTGTCGGCAGCCAACTTCTTGAGTCGGCGGATCGGCTCGATGGTGTCCTGCGGGTCGACGTCGATGAACCCGCCGATGGCGAGCTCGTGCTCGATGTTCTCCGTGAGGTCGGCAGCGTCGAACGCGAACACGAAGCCGTCACCGCCCACGGACTGGTCGAGTTCGACGACGAAGCTCTGGTGCCCCGGCGTGTGCCCGTAGGTCGGCACCGCGGTGATACCCGGGGCGATCTCGGCTTCCCCGTCGGCCAGCTGCCATTCGATGTTCGGATCGTCGAAGTCGATGCGATTGATCGCATTGCGTTCGGGTTCAGGGTGATTCGACAGTCCGTACTCGAGTTCACGACGCTGCGCGTGCACCGGGACCTTGCCGGCGAACAGCTTGAGCCCGCCGGCATGGTCGTGATGCAGATGACTGACGGCGACGGTGTGGATCTCATCGAAATCCACCCCGACCTCCGCCAGTCGCTGCTCGATCGGCTCGCCCGGTCCGGGCAGCACCGGGCGGTACTCGACGGTCGGGAAGAACCGCCGGTAGAGCGCCGGGTCCCGTACGAGCGCGGTGTTGAATCCGGTGTCGAGCAACACCCAACCACCGTCGGTCTGCAGCAGCACGCCCGGCACCGGTTCCCGCATGCGCTCCTCGGGCGGTGCGCCGTACACCGACACCGACTTCGGCAGCTCCTCCCAGCCCAGGGTCAGCAGAATGATCCGCCGGACCCCGGGCTTGCCGACCAGAGTGGCCATCAGCCGACCGAAAGGGCGTTCAGGCGCAGCGAATTCGGGTTGGTGACCACGTGTGCCTGTTCGACGCCCTTGAGCCACGGCTGGGCCACCATGAAGTCGTTCACGTCGGCGATGTTGAGCCAGCACCCGGTCTTGACCGCTTCCACACCGGCCGTGGAGAAATCGGCCTCCGAATCGGTCGGCAGTCCCGCGGCCAGTGCCGCGGTGACCGGCGGCGCCGAGCACCCGAAGAAGTTGAGGCCGCCGTCGGCATCCCAGGAGATGTGGCCCCAGGTGTACGGCGACGGCGCATCGGGCCAGCCGAGATACGTCATGATCTCCGGCGCGGCCTGCCCGTCGGTGCCGACCCAGCCGTAGATCTCCGACGTGGGGTACGCCTGCACCTTGGCGGTCAGGCCCGCCGCGGCCAGCTGGGTCTGAATCAGGTTGCCGATCAACTGGTTATCGGGGTTGCTCGAGTCATAGCCGATGGTCACGGTCTTCTGATCGGCGGGCAGCTTGCCGGCGATGGCGGACAGCGCCGACGCATCATGCGGGACCGATTGCTTGCCGTATTCGGCGGCCATCATGTTCGGCGGGTAAATCTGCTCGGCCTTCTTGCCGCGCCCGAAGTACGTCTGCTTCACCAGTTCGTCGACGTCGATCGCCTGCATCACCGCGGTCCGGTTCTTGGCGTCGGTCATCATGCCCTTGCGCGGGTTGATGTACGCGTAGTTCGACATCATGGTCGGCAGCGAGTAGTTGGTGAACGACTTGTTGTTCAGATAGGACTGGACCGCCGAGGACGGCAGGTCGTGCAGGATCGCGGCCACTTGGCCGTTGTTGAACTGCAGCTGCTGCGCCGATACGTCGGTGATGACCGGAAGCTCAACCTTCTCGAAATACGGCTTGGTGCCCCAGTACTCGGGGAAGGCGGCCAGCGCGTAGTGCGAGCCCACCTGGGCGTCGGTCAGCACGAATGGACCGGTGCCCAGATCGTGAGTGGTCAGGTAACCCTGCGCGTTGTCGGTGCCGGCGTTCTTCTTCAGGCCTTCGGGGCTGAGCATGCGGGGACCGTACGGACATGCGAGGTAATCGAGGAACGCCGAGTTGGGTGCCTTCAGCGTGATGGTGACGCCGTAATCCCCTTGCGTCGTGACCGATTCCACGTCCTTGACCATGTAGGCCGGGCCCTGGTTGACGGCCACCCGGCGATCGAACGACGCCTTGACCGCCGCCGACGTGAACGGTGTGCCGTCATGGAACTTGACGCCTTCACGGAGCTTGAACGTGAACACCTTATTGTCCGGCGATGCCGTCCAGCTCGTGGCCAGTAGCGGTTCCAGGACGGCCTTGTCGACACCGGCCTTGTACTGCAGCAGACCTTCGTAGGTGTTGGTCGTCAGCAACAGACCTTGGCCCGCGTAGTAGATGTCAGGGTCCGGCGGCTGCCCCGGGTCCTGCAGGAACGACAGGTGTAGAACCTTGTCGGTGGGCGCGGCATTGGGGGTGCCGCCGCCGGAATTCGAACCGCCGCAACCGCTCAGCGTCAGCATCACGGCGGCACCGGCCGCGGCGATCCGCCAGCCGCTACGGGCACGACCGGGGACCTTGTGGCTCTTCATCATCGGGCAGCTCCTTCGAGGGCGGGGTTGGACAGTTCGGGCGGACACAGATCGGAAAAGGCGGCGATGATCTCGTCGGTCGTGCGCATGGCACCGGCCTGCAGGTACTCCATGGCATCCAGGGCGGCGTCGTGGCGATACGTCGACGAGCCGCCGACGCAGTCGGTCACGACGCGGACGTAGAAGTCCCGCTGGTGCGCATCGGCGAAGGTGTAGTGGACGCAGACGTCGGTGAGGCCGCCGATGAGGATGAGCGTCGACGCCCGCAGGCCCGACAGGACGATCTCGAAATCCGTTCCGATGAAACCGGAATAGCGGCGTTTGACGATGTGGAATTCGTTGTTGGGGCCGTCGAGTTCGGGTAGCAGCGCCGGATGCAGCGGTGTGCCCGGGCGGCCGTCCACACAGTGCTCTCCCTCGGCGCCGTCGAGCTCGCGGCCGAAGTCGATGCCGTTGGGGCGGTGGACTTCCTGGAAGAACACGATCGGGATCCGCGCGGCGCGGGCGGCGGCGATGAGGCGCTGAGCCCGGGCGATCCGGCCGTCGTAACCGGACATGTGCTCGATGCCGACCACCTCGGCCGGCATGTCGCCGGACTCCTGCATGTCGACGACGACCAGGACGGGATTACCTACGATGAGCGGCTGTTTCGGCACTTAACCTCCTGTGACTGCGATACGCGGATCAGCGGCGGCCTGCAGCAGGTCCACCACTGTGTTGATGACGACGTAGAGCGCGCCGAGCATCAGGGTGACCCCGGCGATCGCCGGGAAATCCGCCACGGGAATGCTCTGCGCGACGTACTGCCCGATGCCGGGCCAGCCGAACACCTGCTCGACCACCAACACACCCGAGAACATCAGGCCCACTTGGAGTCCCGTCATTGACAGTGCGGCGCCGACCGAGTTGCGCAGCACATGCCTGGCCAAGATGCGGGTCTCGGACAGTCCCTTGGCGCGGGCCGTCCGCGCGTAGTCGCTGTCGATGTCGGCCAGCAGGCTGCTGCGCAGGACGCGGCCGATGGCAACGGCTGGGCCGATCGCGATGACGAACGCCGGCAGGATCAGGTGGTGCGCGGCGTCGGCCACGACATCGAGCCGACCGTTCAGCAGACCGTCGACGGTGAGCATGCCCGTCGGCCCCGTCGGCGGACTCGGCACGGCACTGCGGCCGCCCGCCGGTACCCAGCCCAGGTCTTGATAGAAGACGATGAGGCCGAGGATGCCGAGTAGGAACATGGGCGCCGCGGAACCCGTGAACAGCACTGCCCGAAGCACATTGGCGCCGCGCCATTTCAGGGTCGTGCTGAATGCCAGCAGCACCGCGAGGACGACGGCGATCAGCATGCCGGCGAGTGCCAGTTCCAAGGTTGCCGGGACGAACGAGCCGAGGTCGGACGTCACCGCGTGCCGGGTCCGGTACGACGTGCCCAGATCCCCGGTCGCGGCACCGGACAGGTAGTGCCAGAACTGCACCAGCACAGGGTCATTCAGTCCCAACGCCGCGCGCCGTGCCGCCACGGCATCGGCCGAGGCCTGTGCGCCCAGTTGGGCCTTCACCGGATCCAGTGGCGAGATGTTCTGCAGGACGAACATCACCGCCGTGAGGGCCACCAGGATGGCCACCATCGACCCCAACCGCGAGGCCACGAAGGTCTTCATGTTTCACCCACCTACGTCGTCTTCATCAAGTTGCGCAGGCAGTCGCCGGAGATGTTGGCGACCAGGGCCAGCACCAACACCCCCAGTCCCGGCATGACCGGTATCCACCACTGCTGCAGGAAGTAACTCAGGTTGCGCGCGGAGTCGGCGCCGAGCTCCGGCGCCGGCGCGGCCTGGCCGAGGCCGAGGAAGGACAGGCCGGCCAGGGTCAGGATCAGCGTGCCGATGTCCAGGCTCGCGGCGACCAGCGCGTTGGGCACCGCGCCGGGGAGCAGGTGCCGGCCTGCGAGCCGAAATCGGCTGACGCCGGCCAGCTTTGCGGCCTCCACGTGCGGGCGCGCGGCCAGTCGCGCCACCTCCCCGCGCACCAGCCGAGCGTAGAACGGCCACCACACGATGGACACCGCGATCAGGGTGTGCAGGAAGCTCGGTCCCAGCGCCGCGACCACGGCGATAGCCAGCACCGGAGCAGGCAGGGACAGGAAGCCGTCGGTGATGCGCATCAGCGTCGAATCGATCCAGCCGCCGGCCGCCCCGGCCACCAGTCCCACGAGCCCGCCGATCAGCAGGCCCAGCGCCACCACCGCCAGCGCGGCCAACCAACTCGACCGGGCCCCATAGAGCACCCGGGACAGGATGTCGCGCCCGACACTGTCGGTGCCGAGCAGGAACCCGTGCTCGCCCGGTGCCTGCAGCGGCATCCCTACCAGGATCAGCGGGTCGTGCGGAGCCAGCAGCGGCACCGCGACGACGGCCATCGTCAGCAGGATCACGAGCGCGAATCCCAGCCGGTTGATGATCAGCGACCGGGATTGCGGCAGCGCCAGGCGCAGCCGACCGCGACCGCGGGTGAGACTCGGGGCGGGGATCGCGATGGCCATCAGCGCACCTTCTCTTCGATACAGGCAACCTGGTGTGCGCCACCGGATTTGCCCACGAGCCGGACATCGAGTTCGTCACCGCTGCAGGCGTCGACCGCGACCGGGCATCTCGGATGGAACGCACACCCGGGCGGCGGGGACAGCGGGCTCGCCGGTTCGCCTGGCAATATCCGTGATTCGCGACCGAGGTCGGGGATCGCGTCGACCAGCGCGCGGGTATACGGGTGCGTCGGGTTTCCGATGACCTCTTCGGCCGGCCCGATCTCGACGATGCGGCCCAGGTACATCACGGCGATGCGGTCGGCGACCACGCGGGCCACCGACAGGTCGTGCGTCACGAACACCACGGACATGTCCAGACCGCGGCGCAGGTCACCGATCAGGTTGAGCACCGAGGCGGCGAGAGACACGTCGAGGGCACTCGTGGGTTCGTCGCACAACAGCACCGCGGGCGGGACGACGGTGGCGCGGGCCAGCGAAACCCGCTGGCGCTGACCGCCCGACAGCTGACCGGCGCGTGACTTCGCCACTTCCGCAGGCAAACCCACCCGGTCGAGCACCTCGATGACAGCGTCGCGGCGCGCGGTCCGCGAGAGTTTCCTGCCGCGCAGTCGTTCTGCGATCAGCTCGCCGACCGACAGCCACGGCGTGAGTGACGCGCCGGCGTCCTGAAACACCATCTGCGGGCGCTGCTCCCCGACCACCTCGACGGCGCCCGTGGTCGCCTTCTCCAGGCCCGCGATCACCCGCAACAGCGTGGATTTTCCCGAACCGCTCTCCCCCACCAGCGCCACCGACTCGCCGTGCCCCACGCGCAGCGTCACACCGCGCAATGCCTGGAGTTTGCCGCGCGGCGCGACGGTGAAGGTCTTGGTCACGTCCGTCACGGTGACGGCGGCCGGCTCGTCCGCAGCGGCAGTACTGACCGGCTGTGCGGCAACGGGTTCCGGCACTGAGTCGAGAGCCGCCGGATCGTGCGCCAGCTCCTCCGGGGTGAGCAGACAGGCGCTGACCCGCCCGGGGCCCACGGAAGTCGGTTCGGGAGAGGACTTCTCACAATTTTCGGTGGCTTGATCACAGCGCGGGCTGAAAGCGCATCCCGGTAGCGGTGACACCGGGCTCGGCACCGAACCGGGCATCGCCGCCAGCCGACGGCCGCGTGCGGTGTCCAGCGTCAGCCGTGACCGCAGCAGCCCGCGGGTATAGGGGTGAGCAGGTGCGCCCAGAACGTCGGCGGCCGGGCCGACCTCGGCGATGCGGCCGGCGTAGAGCACCGCGATGCGGTCGGAGATCTGGGCCGCCACCCCGAGGTCGTGGGTGATGAAGACGATGCTGCAACCGATTTCGTCGCGGAGTCGTTGCAGCAGTCGGAGGACCTGGGCCTGCACCGTGACGTCCAGTGCGGTCGTCGGTTCGTCGGCGATGATGAGTTCCGGCGAGCCGGCGATCGCGATGGCGATCATCACGCGCTGGCGCAGGCCGCCGGAGAGCTCGTGCGGGTAGGCGCGCATCCGTCGCGCCGGGTCGGGTATGCCGACCGCGGTCAGCAGGCGCAGGGCTTCGTCGTCGCTGCCCGCCGCCTCGGCGACCTGCTTGCCGATCCGCATGGTCGGGTTGAGCGAGGTCATCGGATCCTGGAACACCGCGCCCAGGTCGAGCCGGCGCACCGTGCGCAGCGCCTTTGCGTCACCATGCACCATGTCCGAGCCGGCCACCGAGATGCCGCCCTCGATCCGGGCCGACGCCGGCAGCAGACCGAGCATCCCGAAGCCCAATACGCTTTTCCCTGAGCCCGATTCGCCTACCAGACCGAGGATTTCGCCACGCCGAACGGTCAGCGAGACGCCGCGCAGCGCGTGTACGTCGCGACCGTTGCGCGGGAACGTGACATGCAGGCCCGCCACGGTCGCCACCGCATCCGGGTTCGACGACACGGTGGCGACGGGCGTGGCGTCCGCCACCGATACAGCAGTGCCCATGTGCGCTCTCCTGCGTTCTGATCGCCATGCCTTGGTACGTCTCTGACCGCTGGCCTGTCAGTTGACAGTTTTCTCCCCCGACCATCTCGCATGGTGTCGCCGAAGTAAGCACGATGTAAGCAACCAGGGCCCGTAGGTAACCGGCCGATATCGCAGGTTTCTGTCGCGTGACAGATACCGACCGCCGGTATCGATGGCTGCTGGCTTGGACCACGATGAATGAATGTCGACCACCCACACAGGAAGGCCTCGACTGCGGCCCCAGCGACGCCCGGGCGTCACGGGACGAGACGAAATCCTCGATGCCGCAAGCGAATTGTTCACCACCCTGGGCTACGCAGGTACGTCGACGCGAACCATCGCCGATTCGGTGGGCATCAGGCAGGCGTCGCTGTACCACTACTTCAAGACCAAGGACGACATCCTGTGTGCCGTGCTGAGCCAGACCGTCGCCCCGACACTGGCCTTCATCCCGAGCCTGCTGAGCGCCACGCCGGCCTTGTCCGCAACCGAGCATCTCCACGCCCTGGCGACGTTCGACGGAGATCAATTACTCGGTGGCACATGGAACCTGGGCGCGCTCTACCTGCTTCCCGAACTGCGCGCCGATCGCCTGGAGCCGTTCTGGTCCGACCGCGAACGCCTGCGACAGCACTATCTGACCCTGAGCCGGGAAGTGCTGGAACGTACCGGCGTCCATCAGGCAGCCGCCGACCTGCCGTTCCGACTCGTCGAATCGCTCGTCAACATGTGGTCGGTGCCGCACGGCCCCGAACGATGCGATCTGCCCATGCAGGTCGCCGATGCCGGCGTGCGCGTGCTGGGCGTCCTCGACGCCGAAACACCCGCCCTACGCGAGCGCACCAGGCAGGTCATCGAACAACACACCGGCCCCGGATAACCTCTTAGCGTGTTTCACGTACTGAACATCACCTACACGCAGCCCTTGGACGTCGTCGACCAGGCGCGACCCGCGCATCTGGAGTGGCTCGGCAAGCTGGTCGAGGAGCGCCGCATCCTTCTTGCCGGCCGGCTCGAGTCGCAGGGCGGCGCCGTACTCATCGCCTCGGACATGACGGCCGAGGAAGCCGACGCCCTCACCGCCAGCGACCCGTACGTGCACGCCGGGGTCGCCACCTACGAGCGCGTGAGCTTCAACGCCGGTTTCCGCGCCGCCGGGCTCTGACCGGAAATTCACAGCCGGATCCGGGATTAGTTCGGCGCCGGGCGCCGTTGAGTGTGGTGAGGGCCTGACGCACTGCCCCACATTTCGTTACCTTCGCTAATCTTTTGTAGTAGGTAACCGCCGCTAGGCAAGCCGAGAATGAAGAGGACTGATACGCATGACCACGACCGTTTCCGCCTACGCCGCGACCTCAGCGACCAGCCCGCTGACCAAGACCACCATCGAGCGCCGTGACATCGGCCCGCACGACGTGGCATTCGACATCAAGTTCGCGGGCATCTGTCACTCGGACATCCACACCGTCAAGTCCGAATGGGGCCCCGCCAACTACCCCGTCGTACCCGGCCATGAGATCGCCGGTGTCGTTACCGCCGTCGGCTCCGAGGTGACCAAGTACAAGGTCGGCGACCACGTCGGCGTCGGCTGCTTCGTCGACTCGTGCCGCGAGTGCGAGAATTGCCTGGCCGGCCTGCAGCAGTACTGCACCGGCAAGGGCGGCAACATCGGCACCTACAACGCCACCGGCCGCGACGGCACCCCCACCTACGGCGGCTACAGCACCGCCATCGTCGTCGACGAGAACTACGTGCTGCGCATCCCGGACAGCATCCCGCTGGACAAGGCCGCTCCGCTGCTGTGCGCCGGCATCACCCTGTACTCGCCGCTGCGGCACTGGAACGCCGGACCGGGCAAGAAGGTCGCCATCGTCGGTCTCGGCGGTCTCGGTCACGTCGGCGTGAAGCTCGCCGTCGCGATGGGCGCCGAGGTCACCGTGCTGAGCCAGTCGCTCAAGAAGATGGAAGACGGCCTTCGTCTGGGCGCGCACCACTACTACGCCACCAATGACCCGGACACCTTCAAGAAGCTGGCCGGCAGCTTCGACCTGATCATCAACACGGTGTCGGCCAACCTCAACATGGGCCTGTACCTGAACCTGCTGAAGTCCGACGGCACGCTCGTCGAGCTCGGCGCCCCGGAGAAGCCGCTCGAGGTGCCGGTGTTCCCGCTGATCGGCATGCGCCGCACGCTCGCCGGTTCGTTGATCGGCGGCATCCCGGAGACCCAGGAGATGCTGGACTTCTGCGCCGAGCACGACGTCACCCCGGAGATCGAGGTCATCGAGGCGTCGTACGTCAACGAGGCCTACGAGCGCGTCATCGCCAGTGACGTGCGGTACCGCTTCGTGATCGACACCGCGACCATCTAGCCGCGGGTTTCTCGTCAACGCCGAGGATTGCAGTCAAATAGTGACTGCAATCCTCGGCGTAACGCGTTATCGGCCGTCTGTGCCGGGGCCGGCGTCAGGCAACAGGTCCATACCCGCCAACGGCCAGCCGGCCGCGGCCAGTTTGGCAGCCACCCGCGCGACGTTCTCCGGGCCGGCGTCATGGTGGGTGACGTCGGCGATGAACTCGGCGATGTCGTCGCGCTCGATGGGATTGTCGACGTCGGCGGGCGCTGAGGCCTCGGCGATATTGCGCACCACTTCGGCCACCTGCTCCTCGGTCAGCGGCGTGGCCCGCAACAATGCCAGCAGAGGCACCCGGTCGGGGCCTGGGACCCCCTCCGGGTAACCGGCACGCAGCCAGTTCAGCACCGAAAGCAGCAGCGACTTCGTCGACACCCGGTAAGTCTCGCCGCTCCCCGGTCAACCCACCACTGGACGCGCCGACATCGGGGGTTTTCACGTCTGCTCTCGGGGTTCCGGCCACAATCTCCCTTGTGCCCGACGATCCGGTAGACATCCTGCAGCGCTGGGAGCTGGCAGGCGGTGTCTGGCGGATCATCGGCCGCCGTGCGCACGAACTGACCATCGGGCTGTTCCAGTGCGACGGCGGTGAGCGCGTCGACGTGATCCGCTCCGGCGACGCCGCACTGCTGGCCTTCGTCGGCGACCGGCAGTCCAACGCCGACTGACTCGTCCGGTTGACGGAATTTACTGTCACGCATTAATACTTGGATCATGACGTCCGCTCGCCGCCGCGCTCCGCTGTCCCAGCTGGCCCTCGCCGGCGTGGCCATCACCTTGCTGCCGATGAGCGTCGCGCATGCCGATCCGGAGCCGCCGGCTCCGGCCCCCGTGTCGCCCGGCGTCACCGGCGTGCTCAACGACTGGCAGAAATCCGTCTGTGCGCCAGGCAGTTTCAACCAGGACGATCCCGCCATCGCCGCCCGCGACTGGCCCGGCGCGGTCCGGGCGGGCACCTGCGCGAGCGCGGTCAACCCGGGCCTGACCAACGGCCTGTGGATCACGCAATGGACCGCCAACAGCGACATGACCTCGGCGCTGCAGCGCAATTTCATGGCGCTGTTCGCATCGGCCGTCAGCGATCAGACCGCGATCATCACCTTCGCGGTGGCCAGCCCCGAGGCGCGCAAATCCCTTGAGCCGCTGACAAAGTTCGGGTTCACCATCAACCCGGTACCACCGCTGGCCTGACGGGCGCCCCACAGAACCCAGAATCCCGATCCAATGAGATGCGGGGCGCATCGGTTACCCGATACGCCCCGCAATCACAGCACTGAACTGCGCTTTAGAAGTCCCAGTCCGCGTCTTCGGTGTTGACGGCCTTGCCGATCACGTACGAGCTACCCGAACCCGAGAAGAAGTCGTGGTTCTCGTCGGCGTTGGGCGACAGCGCCGACAGGATCGCGGGGTTCACGTCGGTCTCATCGCGCGGGAACAGCGCTTCGTAGCCGAGGTTCATCAGCGCCTTGTTGGCGTTGTAGCGCAGGAACTTCTTGACGTCCTCGGTGAGGCCGACGCCGTCGTACAGGTCCTGGGTGTACTCGACCTCATTGTCGTACAGCTCGAAGAGCAGCTCGTACGTGTAGTCCTTGAGCTCGGTCCGCTTGGCCTCGTCGACCATGGCCAGGCCGCGCTGGTACTTGTAGCCGATGTAGTAGCCGTGCACCGCTTCGTCACGGATGATCAGCCGGATCATGTCGGCGGTGTTGGTGAGCTTGGCGCGCGAGGACCAGTACATCGGCAGGTAGAAGCCGGAGTAGAACAGGAAGCTCTCGAGCAGCGTCGAGGCCACCTTGCGCTTGAGCGGCTCGTCACCCTTGTAGTACTTCATGACGATCTCGGCCTTGCGCTGCAGGTTCGGGTTCTCCTCCGACCAGCGGAACGCCTCGTCGATCTCGACGGTGGAGCACAGCGTCGAGAAGATGTTGCTGTAGCTCTTGGCGTGCACCGACTCCATGAAGGCGATGTTGGTGTAGACGGCCTGCTCGTGCGGGGTCAGCGCATCGGGAATCAGGCTGACGGCGCCGACGGTGCCCTGGATGGTGTCCAGCAGCGTCAGGCCCGTGAAAACCCGCATGGTGAGCTGCTTTTCGCTGTCGGTCAGGGTGCCCCAGGACGGGATGTCGTTGGACACCGGCACCTTCTCCGGCAACCAGAAGTTGCCCGTGAGACGGTCCCAGACCTCCGCGTCCTTGTCGTCCTGCACGCGGTTCCAGTTGATCGCGGAGGCCCGGTCGATCAGCTTCATACCTTCAGACACCGTGACCCCATTTCGCCTGGAACTGTGTTTGCCGGATCGGCACCACAGACACTACCCCTGGTGTCTGCCGTCGCCGAACACCGCTAAAAGTTGTGTTGGCGTGTCGCGCCGCGGAGGCCGCTTCAGCGGATGAACTCGTACTCCGTCGACTGGAATTTCCGGGTCTCGAGCCAGTATTGCCAGGTCATGCCGCTCCACAGGGTGCGGTTCACGCCGTGCTCGTCCATGTACCAGCTGTGGCAACCACCGGTGCTCCACACCGTGCCGGCCAGATTCTGCTGCAACTCGGCGTTGTACTCGTCCTGGGCGCGGCGGCTCGGCATCAGCGCGGCGGCGCCCGCCTTGTCGGCGGCGGCAATGGCCTGCGCGGCGTAGCGGATCTGCGACTCGATCATGAACACCACCGAGTTGTGGCCCAGTGCGGTGTTCGGGCCCAGCAGGAAGAACAGGTTCGGCATGTTCGCCACCGTGATGCCGCGGTGGGCTGCCATCCCCTCGCGATTCCACCGGTCGACCAGGTCCTCTCCCCCGAGACCCTTGATGTCGACGTAGGTGTAGGAGTCGGTGACGTGGAAACCGGTGCACCACACCACCACGTCGACGGGGTGCTCGACGCCGTCGCGGGTGACGATGCCATTGGCCGTCATCCGCTCGATACCCTCGGTGAAGACCTGCGTCTTCGGGTTGGCGATGCCGCGATAGTAGGTGTCGGAGTTCAGGATTCGCTTGCAGCCCGCGACGTAGTTCGGGGTCAGCTTGCGGCGCAGCTCGGGGTCCTTGATGCTGCGGTTGATGTTCCACTTGCCCAGCAGCTCACCGATTTTGAGCAGTCGCGGCTGCTTGGTCATCGCGAAGCCGACACCTTCGTGAATCCAGTAGATGGCGTCCCGCATGAGGGCCCGAGTACCCGGTACCCGGCGGAAGGTGTTCTTCATCCATTCCGGAAAGGCGTTGTTGGGCCGCGGCATGACCCACGCCGGGGTGCGCTGGTACAGGTGCAACTCGGACACCTGGTCGACGATCGCGGGCACGATCTGGATGGCGCTGGCGCCGGTCCCGATCACCGCGACGCGCTTGCCGGTGATGTCGACGCTGTGGTCCCACTGTGCGGAATGGAAAGCGGCACCGGCAAATTCGTCGCTGCCTTCGATTTCGGGAACCGCCGGGATGTGCAGGCCGCCCGCACCGGAGATGAGGAACTGCGCGATGTACTCCTGGCCGTCGGTGTCGTAGATGTGCCAGCGCCGCTCGTCTTCGTCCCAGTGCGCGCGGTCGACGTGGGTGTTGAACCGGATGTTGCGGCGGAGGTTGTGCTTGTCGGTGACGCCCTTGAGGTAGTCGAGGATCTCGGGCTGGAACGACCACATGTGCGTCCAGTCGGCCTTCGGCTCGAAGGAGAACGAATACATGTGTGACGGGATGTCACACGCGCAGCCGGGATAGGTGTTGTCGCGCCAGGTGCCGCCGACCTCGTCGGCCTTCTCCAGGATCAGGAAGTCGCGCGCACCGAAGCCCTGTTTGCGCAGCGCGATGCCCATGCCCAGCCCGGAGAAACCGGACCCGATGATCACCGCCCGCGTCACGATCGGCTCGGCGGCGACCTCGACGTCGGCGGACTGTTCGGAAACCGTCATGAACCTGCTCTTTCCTGGGAACGGCGGTACCGGATACTTCACAGTGTCCGGTCAGACCATCGAGGTGTCAACGCACCAGTTAGAGCGAGGTGGTCAGCCCACGTTTTCTTCGCGGCGGACCGCGTCATGCACCGGCAGATCCAGGTCGAACCGGACCCCCAGCAGCCTGGCGGTGCCGTTGATGGCGCCGATCATGATGGTTGTCATGTGCGCGACGAACTGGTCGCGGGGCAGCCGGCGCGGTGTGTCATCGCTCCCCCCGAGCCACCAGTCGGTCGCCGACGCGGCGGCACCGAACAAGGTGAACGCCGCCAGCTCGAAGACGGCGGAATCCAGGTCCATGTCCTTGAGCTCGCCGCTGATCATGGCGGCGATGGCCAGGGTGATGTCCCGGCCGCGGTTGACGGTCGTCATCGCGGCGGCGGACTGGTCGGCGAACCGGCCCTGCAGCAGGAAGCGCACCACGTTGGGGTGCTGGTCCACCAGGTCCACATAGTGGCCGACAGCAGCGCCGATGAGGTCGCCGGTCGAATCATTCTCGATGTCGATGGACGGAATGATGGCCGCCCACAACATGTCGCGCATGCGCTCGCCGATCTGCGAGAACATGTCGGATTTGTCGGCGAAGTGCCGGTAAATCTTGGGCTTGGCGGTGCCGGCCTCTTCGGCGATCTCCCGCACGCTGACGTTCGGGCCCAGCCTGTCGATCGCGCGGAACGCCGCGTCGACGATCTCCTCGCGGACCTTGAGCCGATGTTCGCGCCAGCGCTCGCTGCGGGCGTCCACCTTCTCGGGGGCGCCTTTGGGCGGAGTGACCTTCACCTGCACGCTGACGGAAGGAACATTCACGCCCGGCACACCAGGAACTTTCACCCCGGCCTGGATGCCGGTGCGTGGAAGAGATGGCCTGCGCACCCCGCCACTGTACCGGGCGGGCCAAATCTGACCTGCTCAGACCGCCCGGCGCGGCGCATGTCACATCTGCGGGCGCGTGGTCACGCCAGCCGGCCGGCAGGCTTCGCGCGTACCATCGCCCTCAGGCACCGCCTGAAAGTACCGGCCTCACAGGGGACTTGATCACATGCCGCAGCGGTACGACATCATCGTCGCCGGCGGAGGTCCGGCCGGATCGGCTGCTGCGTGGCAGGCCGCACAGGCCGGCGCCGGCGTGCTCGTCCTCGACAAGGCCACCTTCCCCCGCGACAAGCCGTGCGGCGACGGGCTGACGGCCCGCGGGGTCAGCTACCTGCAGAAGATGGGCCTCGCACAACAGGTCGCCGAGTTCCACCGGATCAATCGGGTCACGGTGTTCAGCCCGCACCAATGGGAGCTGGCGTTCCCGCGCCGACCCGGCATGCCCGACCACGGCTGCACCGTCAGCCGCACCCACCTGGATGCGCTGTTGCTCGGCCATGCCGAGGCCGCGGGCGCCGAAGTGCGGCAGGGTTGCGAGGTGACGGGCGTCGAGCGCAGCGACGACGGCAGGATCACCGGCGTGGTCCTCAGGGACGGCGAGGCGGTGCACGCCGACGCCGTGATCGCCGCCGACGGCGCCTACTCCCCGCTCAGGCGCGCGCTGCACCTCGACTCGGACTTGCACGGCTATTCGGCCATCGCCATTCGCGCCGAGATGCCGGCCGACCGCGCCGACTCCGATGCCCTGGAGATCTATCTCAAGCTGCTGTTCGACGGTCACCAGTTGCCCGGCTACGGCTGGGTGTTCCCCATGGGCAACGGCAACTTCAACATCGGGCTGGGTTACGTCAACAGCTACCGAAACTGGCAGGCCATCAACGCAACCCAGTTTCTCGGCGACTTCCTGAACACGCTGCCGCGCGACTGGGCGCTCCCGTCGATCGACGAGCTGAAACGAAACAAGAGCGTCCGGGCCTGGCGGCTGCCCATGGGGTTCACCGCATGGCCGCCGTGGCGGCCCGGCATCTTGTTCGCCGGCGACGCGCTGGGCGCCGGCAAGCCCGCTTCCGGCGCCGGCATCTCCAAGGCACTCGAATCCGGTTTGGCCGCAGGCGAATGCGCCGTCGCCGCCCTGGCGAATGGCGGTCCCGGCGACTTCACCAATTACGAGCAGCGGATCGAGGCCGCATGGGGCCGCGAGTACCGGCGTGGACGGTTCTTCCACCGGCTGGCCGGTGTCCCGTGGGTGGCCGACGCCGGCCGCCGCGCAGTCGACAGCCGCGTCTTTCGTGATGTGCTGCTGAAGTCGCTGTACAAGAAAGCCGAGGGGCCGGCACACACCTGACTACGCCGCCGGCCGGGCGCTCTTTGCCGACTGCGCGTGATCGGCCTTCGCGCCGGCGGGCGCGTCGTATTTGGTTGTGCTCCTGGTGGATTCGCTTTTCCGGTCGCCGGCTTTGGCGGTCGGCGCCGGGGCTTTGATGCTTGGCGCTGACGTGTCGGCGTCAGATACCGCACGGCCGGGGCCGGCGGATTGCTCCCGCTGGTCGCGGGGCGCCCGGTCGGACTCGACGGAATCTGCCCTTGATCGGCGCAGCTTTCCGGACTTTGCCGGTTTCGCTTGCCCGGCAGATGACGAAGGTGGCGCAGCCGGCGTCGTCGCCCGCTCCGATACAGCGGCCGTCGGCTTCGTCTGCAGCGTGGTCGCTTTCGTCTGCGGCGCCGTGGTTACCGTTACCGGAAGCCGGGTTCCGCCGCTGGGTAGCGCCTGCGGGGTCGTGGTCGACGAGGCGGCGACGGCTGCGGCGGCGCTCGGCGCTTGCGCCGACGTCGGCTTCTGGCCGCCGACCACCTGCAACAGCTTGGCCACCGGACGGGTGATATTCGTCAGCGCCGCAGTCAGATTCACCACCGATTGCCGGATCGCCTTGGCCAGCGGTGAGTTGTCCACCTGCTTCGCCGGGTGATCGGTCGTGGGCGTCACCGGTTCGGTGGCATCCACCGTGGGTTGCGGCAAGGTGGGCGTGTACTTACCGGTGCGGAGAATCTGCATCGACTGCGCGAGCGCCCCGGGCAATTCTTTGAGGGCGGCAGAGATCTTGGCCTGTGGCGTTATCCAGCTGAATTGCTTGACCTGACTGGGATCCGCCGTGCGGTCATAAGCGCTTTCGATGATGACGCGCAGGACCGGGTCCATGGCGTCGACGAGGCGCTGCGCCCCGATCAGGGACGCGGCAAGGCGCAGCGGCGCCAGCAGCGGCAGGCGCTGCGGGAAAGTCACGTACGTGGTGTTGCCCACGGTGGTGCTGACGGTGTTGGAACTGGTCTTGGGCTCCAGCGCATAGCCGGGAAGGACATGTTCGAACATGATGCCCAGCAAGGCGTTGACGACGGCCAGCGGGTTGAAATACGCCGGGAAATCAGCGAATCCGTCGTACTGGTTCTGGTAGACGGTGGTTTGGAATGGGCTGTCGGACGGCCCCGGTCGTCCGAGCGGAAACAGATCACCGAGGATCGGCACACGACTCCACGAGGTGAAGCGTGACAGGATGCCGCCGTTCGGTTGGTACGGATCGCCGATGAGGGTGAAGCTGTAGTCGCCGGCGTGGGCAACATAGGTCGGGTCCTTGGCCATGTCGGCGCGCGCGATCTCGGCGACCTGCGCGCCTTGTGACATGCCGAGGATGGTGATCTTCTCGCCAGATGCCTGTTTGGCGATGTCCTGCTCGAGATAGCCGGCTCCGATGCGTTCGGACTGTTTCAGCGAGTGCGGCCAGTAGGGGACGCCGGACAAGCCCGGCAGCGCGGAGATGATCGGCCATTCGACGTTGATCTGCCCCGGGTATGGCACAACGTGGAATGAATCTCCTTGGGGGACAGCCGTTCCGTAGAAGAACATCGGGATGCTCAGCCCGAGGGGGTCGAACGATCCCCCGATGCCGATCGTGGTGTCGACGAGCCGTACGGCGGCCTGCGACACGATCGGCGCGGCCGGCGTCGATACGCCGACTACAGCCGCTGCGGCGATACCGACCGCGACACCCCTCGCCAGGACCGTGGTCGTCCGTCGCGGTGATTGCAATTGTGTTGAATTGACCCCCATAGCCGCAGGACGTTATAGCAACCACTCATTCAGAACAAGAACTCTTGTCAAAAACAAGAACTCTTGTCAAACCGGTGCGCGATCGGGTGCGCCGGAGTATGGCGCGGCCGGCGATCAGCGCACCGAGGCGGCGATACCCGCCCGGACCACCGCCATGAAGCTCGTCAGATTCCCGATGAGAGTGTCGATGCTCGGCCGTGATTCGGTGTCGGGCTCGTAATCGTGCAGCCAGTCGGCAACCGCCTCGAACAGACCGCCGACCGTCAAGACCGCCAGCGCATGAAAGTCGATCGTGGCGAGGTCCGCGATCTCTGGGAACTCGCGACGCCGCCACAGCTCTTCGACAAACGTTGCGGTCCAACGCCGGTTCTCCCGGCGCTGGCGCTCGACGCGCGGCGAGATACCCGCGCATTCGCCGAATGCCACCACCGCAATCCGGGGGTCATCGACCAGGGCGTGGGCGAACGCCGACAGCAGCAGCCGGACCGTCTCGTCGTCGTCATCGGGGGCGCTGTCGAGGATCTCGACAACCTGACGTTCGATGCGCTCGGCGATCTGCCGGAGCAACTCGATGTAGCAGTCTTCCTTGCTCTCGAAGGTCTCGTAGAACGCCTTGTTCCCCACCATTGCGCTCTGGCAGATCTGCTCGATCGAAGTGTTCGCGTAACCGTCCCGGGCGATCAACTCGAACGCGGATGCCAGCAGCTGTTCCCGGCGGTGAACCCGACGCTGTTCGGCGTCGAGACCACGGATGGTGCGTGGACCTCGTGCTGTCGCGGATCGTGACGCGGCGGTTTTGCCTGTGCCCGCCGACGGTCTGCCCATGGCCTGGGAGTGTAGTAGCGCCGAGCAAACGCAACGGGGTTACGACGCCCTCAGCGCCGACCACGCTTGGCCTGGCCAGGTTTTCGGGCCGACTTGCCCACGACTCCCTTGCCCGCCGCGGCCCGCGCAGCCTGCTTGGCGAGGGTCTTCTCCCGCGCGCTGCGTTTCGGCGCCGGCTCGGCCTGCCCCCGCGACGAACTGGCCTTGCGGCCACGCACGATGCCGATGAACTCCTCGACCAGGTCCGGCTGCTCACCTTCCGGAAACGCCAGCGCGACCGGGCAGGTGGGCGCGTCGGTGATCGGCCGGTACGTGAGGTCCTTGCGGTGATGCAGCCGCGCGAGCGACTGCGGGACGATCAGCGCGCCCATCCCGGCGGCGACGAGTTCGATTGCGTCCTCGGTGGTTTCGGGCCGATGGTCAACCGGTGTGCCCGGGGCGTCCGCCCACGCGACCACGTGGTCGCGCGGTACCAGGATCGGCTCGCCGTCGAGGTCGGCAGCGGTGATCGTGTCGACGGCGGTGAGCAGATGATCGGTCGGCACCACAGCCACCGTCGTCTCCTCGTACAGCGAGATGACGGCCAGCCCAGTCGTGTCCGCCGGCAGCCGGAGCAACGCCACGTCGACGGTGCCGGCCCGCAGCGCGTCGGCCGCATCCGCCGCGGTCACCGGATGCAGTACCAGCGCAGCGTCGGGACGGCGCTCGGCCCAGATCCGCGCCCACTTGGCGGGCGTCCCACCGGGTACGTACCCGAGGGTCAATGAGGCCAGCGAGGAGGACGGTGCCACGGCCATCACGCTACCCAAACGTGCGTCGGGCGCGTCATCGTCAGCACCGACAATTGAGGCATGACCGGGCTCGGCGTCTTCACGTTCCATCTCGTCGAGCTGCCGATCACGGCGACGGTGCCGCTGCTGCGGCGACCGCCCCGGCCCGACCGGGTGGCGGGGCTGCGCTACGCCGAATGCCTGTCGCTGATGCGGCTCGGCGCGCCGACCATCTCCCCCGACCGGCTGCAGGCGCGGCGGCTGGCGATGTTCGCCCGATGGGAGGACGAGGCCGCGATCGACGCATTCCTGGCCGGGCCGGGCGCGCTCCTGGACGCCGGCTGGCATGTCCGGATGACGTTTCTGCGGCGCTGGTCCACGCTCGTGGCGCTCCCCGATCTACCGCAGGAGGCCGAGGCCTCCGACGATGACGAGCCCGTCGTGGCCGTCACCCTGGCCCGCATGCGATTGCCCGAAGTGCCGCGCTTTCTGACGTGGGGCAAGCCCGTCGAGCGGTTGGTCCGCGACCACCCGGACGCCACCCTGGCGCTGGCCGCGATGCGTCCGCCCCGCTCGATCTCCACTTTCTCGATCTGGAACTCGGTGCGGGCGATGACCGACATGGTGCACGGCCGGGGTGGAGCGGCAGAGCTCGCCGACCCGGCTCGCCATGCCGATGCGATGGCAGAACGCCGCCGCCGGGACTTCCACCGTGAGTTCGCGACGTACCGATTCCGGCCGCTGTCCGAACACGGCCACTGGGACGGACGTACCGGTTACGTGCCGCGGCGTTCGAGCTTGTAGTGCAGGCGGACGGCCGGCATATTCCACATCCGCAGCACATGGTCGGTACGGAGCACCTGCTCGCCGTCGACGTATAGGTCGAACGTCTCGTGCACGGGCACCCGCCGCGCGAAGTAGCGCCCGCGGTCACGCACCAGGACGTACGCCCCGTCAGCGCCCCACCGGCCGGTCGGCGAAGACAACCGCAGGCCGCCGCCCGGCAGGTTTTGCGGCCGCAGGAAGACCTGGACGTTGCCCTCTTCCAACGGGAACGTCACGTGCACGCTCGCCCGGTCGGCGCCGGGAAGCGTTCTGCGCGAATAACATCCGCTGAACACGGTGTCGCCGTTGCCGCGCAAGGTCCGGATCCAGCCGGCCGCGACCTGTGCGCCGGTGCCGTCGGTGATCACCGACACCCGACCATCGATGCCCCGTGCAACGTCGAGAGGACGCATCGGTAACGCCAGTTGCTGCACGCGCTTACCGAACATGCGCGATATCAGCTCGCCGCCCGCCCAGAACAACGGTGACCAGCTGCTCCACACCTCCATGCGCCAGCGCGCAGTCTGGGTGTAGAAGTCGTGAATCATCGGGTGGACGGCCGCGGCATCGAATCCGGGACCGGACAATCCCTCGAGATCGGGCTGCAAACCGGCGTCGGGATCGTCGTCGCGCAGTGCGCCACCGCGCCGGGCCGCTTCGGCACGCAGCCAGCTGTTCCCGCCGCCCCGAGACCCCAGTGGCGCCCGCAGCCAGGCGTCGCCGCCGTCGAGGTCGACGGCTCTGCCGGTGGCCCGCCAGAACTTGCGGGTCGCGAGATCCAGAGTCGAAAACTCCACGTCGCGGATCGTACGGGGTCATCGCGTCGACCTACCGATGGGCTGATGCCCATGAGCAGGCCCAACGCGCAGTCCATGAAACCCGCCACCGCGGCGAAGAAGCTGGACGTCTACCTGCCCGCGACGCCTGCCGAGTTCCAGGAGAACGCGATCACCCGCGCCGAGCTGGCAGCGTTGCAGGCCGACCCGCCGCAGTGGCTCAAGGACCTCCGCAAGAACGGGCCGCACCCCAAGAACCTGGTGGCCGCCAAACTCGGCATCTCGATCGCCGGCCTCGCGCGCGGTGGCGTCGAGAAGGCCCTGACCACCGAGGAGATCGACGCGCTGCTCGAGGAGAAGCCCGACTGGCTGATCATCGAACGCGAGAGCTACCAGCAGGTGCTGCGCGAGCAGCGCCGCATCAAGGCGCTGCACGCCGATCAGGCGCGCGAAGCGTGACGGACCGGTAGCCACCGGTCCGTCACTTCCGATCCGTCAAAACTCCAGCACTCACCAGAGGTCGAAGCCGACATTGGTGTTCGGGTAGTGGCTGCCGAAGTTGTGATTGATCCAGTAATTCCTGGCGAGAAATCCGGTGACGCCGGTGCCCGCGACATTCGTGTTGGTCTTCGAGTTGCTGACCTCGTAGGTGGCGGTCGGGCCGCCGACGCCCACCCGGTAGGCGACGTGCATGTCGAGTGAGTCACCTTGTGGTGCAACGGCTGTCACCGTTTCTGTGGCGCCGGGGGCCAGTATCCGCTGGGGGCCGTCGACCCATGTGCCGTTAGGGCTCGTCCCGTCGTTGAGCAGGAACTGAACCTTGTCGGTGTGGTTGGTGATCGTCATCGCGATGGTCGGCTCACCGGGATGAGTGACCGGCATGGTTCCCGCGTGGGCGACCGCGGCGAAGGAGAGCGCGGCGGCGATCCCCGTTCCGGCAGCGGCGATACGAGCCGTCGTAATGTTCATGGGGCCTCCTGTACGTGAATGTTGTTGATCGAGAGGGGGTTTGGGCCGTTCCTCTGACACCGACAACTATTCCGCGGACGGCGGCTTTCCGGATTCCCCCGAACAGCGGATTCGCCGGTGGAACCGTTCTCCACCGATCAGGGGACACGCAGACGCGCCAGATGGCCACTTATCGCACGCGTTTTTCGTGATCTGTATTCCTTAACTAGTGTCCTGCGCCGGGAATTCGTTGAAGATATGAACCGAGTCGTTCGAAGATCTCGTCGGCGGTCTTGGTCCAGT